>DSBE01000012.1 GCA_011053085.1 Chloroflexota bacterium | reverse complement strand
GCGAACTGGGGCGCGAACGTGGCGGCTGCTGCCATCAACGCAGCGCGGGGGAAATAGGCCAGGCAGAGTAGGGCCTTGAAGCGCCGGGCTTCGCGTTCTCCGAAGAATTTCCGCTGGAATTGCATCTTGCTGCGATAGAGGGCCACGAGCATATATGGGTCAATCAATGCACTTGTGTTTTAACCAATTCAGAAGGCGGAAGCGAAAAAACCGCAGTGTAAATAACCTAAACCATGTACGGGCACGGCTGCGTAGTTTGCCCTCTTTAAGAGACTCTTCCCCATCTTTCCAGCCAGTATCTACCAACCAAACTCTTAAAGACATAGTATCAATCAAGATATTGCGGGAGCGCCAGAATATGTTAGACAAATGATCTATCCGAGGTAATGTTCCTGCTAGATCAGGAACTTGCCCAGTCTCATCAGCCATCTTCAAAACTGCATCACAAAACCTGAGTAACTCATTACAGAGGATGGGATTGCGCGCTATGCTACGCCAAGAAACTGAACGTAATGGTATCCCAGTTACTCTCTGCTGAAAAGTCAACGCGCTTGGATGATTATGCAATCCGTGCCCAATAATACGAAGTGTCTTTGGCATGAAGGAATTGAGATACTGACGTGCCAAATATTCATGCTTGTTCTCTGCTGCAAGACGTTGATGAATAATTGTACCAGGGTATATTTCAAACTTCAACACCCAAGCAGCGGTATCTGTAATACAAGATACTTCTTGCCTATTGAAATTAAGATCTGCTACGATTGTTTGTGTGCCATGTCCGCGTAAAGCCCCAATAGTCGCTCTCACGGGTAATAGGGTTGAGGTTCTCTTAAATTCTTCGAGAAATTCATACGCCGGCGCATCACTACCAGTAAGGTAATGAATTTCGACCATTGCACGCTTATATTTCAATCGAATCCAGGCCCATAGATTTGATTGCATCTCTGTTCGATAACGGTTACAGATTCTCTGGAAGTGTTAACACTACTGCGGTCGTGCGAGAACAAGAAAGTGCCCACCAATCCAATTAAACGGTGACTTGGTGCAAGCATCACTGAGTTTGTTTAACAAGCGCGATTCAGGCTGTCCCAAAAACCCCATACCCGGTAACCAGTATGATGTTATTGAAGTTACGTTTAGCCCTACATTGTTGAAGACTCTAGTAATCTGATGGGGCCAAATAAATCGTTCGCCTGGCTGTCCGCGTAACCGACGTAATACTTCAACCGTCAGCGCTAGTGGCCCTCCATAAAAGGGATTGAACAATTGCACTAACACCGAACCGTTCGATTTCGAAACTCGTCGCAATTCATGCAAAAATTCAGACCAATCCGATGGTGGCAATAGGTGCAGAAAACGTATACACAGAACCGCATCGAAGCTTTGATCAGCAAATGGTAAAACTCTACCATTTGCATTAACCCAGGCTGTCGAATTAACGGACTCGTCTAAAGCCTTTTTATTCCCTACACGCAGCATTTCAAGTGTCAGGTCCGCGGCTGTAACATGAGCCCCATTGCGTTGCAGCTCAATTGCAATACGCGCGGTACCTGTTGGAACATCAAGAACATTCAAGTTGTCTAGTGGTTCGAGAAGTTTCTTGATCGCTCGGACTTCATAATGATGATGTAAGTATCCTCTTCTCGAAGAAAATCTCCGCGTGTCATAACGTGAAGCTTCTTCGGTATAAATACTCTGATGTTTTGAATCAAGTTCTGTATATTGAATAGATGTGCTTTTCTGTTTCATGAATCAAGAATCCCCTAACATACGAAATAATTCATCGTATTCGACATCAGACTTGCTTTCTGGGCCTGATGCAAATCTACGATAAAAAGTGATAGATTTATATGTGAGATATACAGCCATTTTATAAAGCCAAGCCGACATGTTGCCGTAATGCTTGTACAAATATCTAATTCGGCTTTTGTACAATTGCGCTCTTGACGCTGCGGAAACCTGTTTGGTAGATGCGCCCCCATAATGCACTATCTCTGCAAGTGGGTAGAAAACCAAACGCCAACCGTTTCTCAGCGCACGAAGACACCAATCATCTTCTTCACAGTATAAGACGTACCCCTCATCTAAAAGTCCAACATCTGCAATCGCTTCCCGCTTTATCATCATACAAGCGCCCTTGAGTCGCTCAACTTCACAGGGTAACTCAGTATCTCCAACGCCTCGCCAGAAAGCAGTATAGCCTGGAAGCCGCCACAACAAAAGCAATAGCGTCCAAAGGTTCAAGGTGCGGCTTGGATAAGATTGAATTGTTCCATCGTGATTCAGCAGACGACATCCGACTGCGGCCACATGCGGTGATTCAGAGAGATACTGCATCATAGGTGAAAAGGGATCATCTATAACTTTAGTATCGCTATTCAGCAAAAGCACATACTGGCCTTGACTCAAATCAATACCCTGATTGTTCGCCCGCGCAAAGCCGACGTTCTCCGCGTTCTCGATCAACTGCACCCAGGGGAAACGTTCGCGCACCAGGGCG
>DSBE01000021.1 GCA_011053085.1 Chloroflexota bacterium | reverse complement strand
GTCATATTTCGCTTGCTTCACACCATCAAAGATTACCAATCTAACCGCCTCAGTGGTGTTGGGTTGGCAGACTACATGAATTATGTAATTTTCTTTCCATCATTATCAGCGGGTCCAATCGACAGGATTCAACATTTCTCAGAAGAACTAAACCTGGACATGCCATTACCAGATAGGAATAACCTTGTCAGCGTAGCCTGGCGCATTTTCCTGGGGCTCTTCAAAAAATTTGCCCTGGCTGACACTCTCGCCATTATTGCGATTCACAACCTTAACCTGAATCAGATTCAAAGCAATATCTGGATATTGGTAAGCGTTTATGCTTATGCAGCAATGATCTGGTTAGACTTTGATGGCTATACTGATATCGCCATAGGGCTGGGACAAGTGTTTGGCATAAAACTACCTGAAAATTTCAACAAACCTTACCTTCGTCCCAACATTAAGCTGTTCTGGGACAACTGGCACATGACATTGACCCAATGGTTTAGGGCCTACTACTTCAACCCTGTGAGTCGAACACTGCGCAGAAAATGGAAAACTGTACCTGTTGGCGCGATGGTTTTTTTCATGCAAATGACAACCATGTTGTTAATCGGGTTTTGGCATGGGGTCACCTGGAATTTTGCTGTGTGGGGGCTGTGGCATGGCCTGGGCCTTTTCGTCCACAATCGCTGGTCTGCCTGGTTGGAACAAAAACAACAAAGCACTTCATCCCCCATATGGCAAAAAGCAAGGCTGGCAGGTGGTGTGTTTTTAACCTTTCATTTCGTAGCCTTTGGTTGGGTATGGTTTGCTCTGCCTTCCATGAAACAATCATTGCGGGTGTTCAGTTTGCTTTTCGGTGGTGTTCATGGCTAAGACACAGGCCCAAGCCATCAATCCCATCCGGTTGCTGCTAAAAGCCCTGGTTTTGTTCATCGTTATCAATATCCTTTGGGCGGCGTTTGAACCGCAGCCAGGTTATTACTCCATCTATTCGCACCTTGTAAGAGGCCGGCCCAGGTTTCCTTTCGGTGAAGTCCCCCAGCTTGCCTACAATTTCACCCTTGATAATCTTCACGCCATGTTCGAATCCCATGAAATTGATATATTACCAAACCCAAACCAGTACACGGTGCTCGTGTTGGGTGATTCCTCAGTCTGGGGCACCTTACTGTTGCCTGAAGACACATTGTCTGGCCAGTTAAATTCACTGGGGTTGATTGAAGCAGAAAGCAATTTGCCGATTCGTTTTTACAACCTGGGTTATCCGACATTGTCATTGACAAAAGATTTGATGATCTTGGATGAAGCCTTAGACGAGTACGAACCAGACATGGTCATCTGGCTGGTTACTCTGGAATCCATGCTCTGGGAACATCAATTACGATCGCCCATCGTACAAGCAAACCCACATAAAATTGAGCATCTAATAAACCGGTACAACATCTCATTTTCCAAAGCCGCTAATCAGGTAGAGCCTCTGAATTTCTGGCAGCGTACGCTCATTGGCAGAAGACGGGAAATCGCCGATATCATCCGGCTGCAGCTTTATGGCATTTTGTGGGATGCTACCGGCATCGATCAATATTACCCAGAAGAGTACACAGTTGCTGCCCGGGAACTTGACAATGATAAGGCCTATTATGAATATAGAGTAGGCATGCTCACAGATGATAACCTCGCTACGGAATTGCTTGTGGCTGGTAAAAATATGGATAGGCAAATCCCGTTTTTGATTGTGAATGAACCAATTCTGATCAGCCAGGGAGAAAACAGCGACGTACGTTATAATTTTTACTACCCCCGCTGGGTGTATGATCAGTATCGTGTCATTATGTCCCAACAAGGTGATGCCAATGATTGGGACTATTTTGATGCCTGGGATTTGGTACCGCAAGAAGAGTTCACCAACAGCGCCATTCACCTAACTCCCGACGGTACGAACCTGCTGGCAGAACACCTTGCTGACTGCTTTGTGGAAAGAGGGATATGGATAACCATAGACTAAGAGTGCATCCAGATATTGCTTTTAGCGCCATCCTCCTGTTGACATTTATACTATCTGCCTGTTCCTTCTCTCAAGCAGATAGAGAGGATGACATGTTGCAAGAGCTTTCTCTACCAACCGCAACAATAACTGCCGACTCAGTTTCAGAAACTGAAGGCATATCAAGTGCAGAAGAAGAATCAAGTCCAACGGTTAAACCGATTCCAGTTACAACAAACATCGATTCTACTGATGAAAGGGGGGAGGAAGAAACACCCACTGACCAGGAAGAAGCGGCCTTGGATGCGACTGAGATGCCTGAGGATGAGGGAGAGACTTTACCTCAATTGTCTTATGATGATTTGCCGCCTTTCTCCCAATGGCGAGATTGGCCTGTTCTGCCAATCGTTTCTGATACGGCATGGCAAATTTACCAGCAAGGATTGCTGGCAGGGAGGAACCCGCAGGCGGTTTCGGTGTTTGGTGATTGCCAGAGTGTGCCAGAAGTTTTTTGGGGAGAATTTGACGG
>DSBE01000282.1 GCA_011053085.1 Chloroflexota bacterium | reverse complement strand
GTCCCAGGACGTTTGTTTTCTGCCTGACGGCGATTATGCCTTGTTTCTCAGACATTACAATGAACAGGTGGTACGGCCTGGAGTAATTGTCAATCAAAAGGATGAAGTGATAGGACAGCATCAAGGGTTGGCTTTTTACACAATCGGGCAGCGCAAAGGGCTTGGCATCTTCGCCCCCGAGCCGACTTATGTTATTGCCAAAGATATCGCCAATAATTGTTTGATCGTTGGCAATCGAGAAGATTTGGGGAATGATAGTTTTCAGGTATCACAGTTGAATTGGCTCGCTGTTAATGAAGACCAACTTCCTCTCAAATGCGATGTAGAGATCCGCTATCATGCACGATCGATTCGGGCGGAATTGTCTCACATTGCGCCTGGAAGGGTGAAGGTGCGGTTAAAGAAAAAAGCCCGTGACATCACGCCCGGGCAGGCAGCCGTTTTTTATGAGGGCGACGAAGTCCTGGGTTCTGGCATAATTGATATATAATCATGGCGGAGAGGAAACTTAAATGTGTTAAATTTGACCTTGCCCAGCATTTTATTTGGAACTATTGTGGCTGTTCTACTGGCTGCCATTTTTCATATCATTCGCGGCGGTAATTGGAAAATTCTGCTGCTTGCCCTGATTGCCTCTTTCTTGGGATTTTGGTTTGGTCATTTTCTCGGTTTTGTGATCCGTCTGACAACCATCCAGCTGGGGCCCATATACATCATACACGCGCTGATCGGCAGCTTGATTGCATTATTGTTTGTGTTTTGGCTTAGCCAGGGTGAAAAGTAGGAGAGAAGGGATTTTTTTCACATGACATGGACTTTACACGGAACTCACGCCAAAGAAGGCGATCTGGTGCAACTGGTTGGACTCAGCCATAAACACTTTTTAATCACACTCAAGGCAGGCGCCACCATGCAGACCCACCGCGGGGTAGTGGCTCACGATGATATTATCGGGAAGCCCTGGGGCAGCAAAATCCAATCACACCTTGAGCGCCCATTCTATCTTTTACAACCCAGTATTGCCGATTTGCTTAGTGAATTACCACGATCCACCCAGATCATGTACCCGAAGGATGTCGGTTTTGTCTTGATGACAATGGGTATCGGGCCGGGGCAGCATATTCTTGAAGCAGGCACCGGGTCGGGCGGACTGACGAGTGTTTTCGCTTACTATGTGGGTGATTCTGGCAGAATTTTCACTTACGAACGCAATGAGCAGCACCAGGTGCGCGCAAAGAAAAATGTCGAGATGCTGGGATTAACCGATCGGGTTGTGTTCCATACCGCTGATATTGAGAGTGGTTTTGAAGAGACTGATGTGGATGCTATCTTTTTGGATGTGCCCAATCCCTATGACTTTATTGCCCATGTTAAAGACACCTTGAAAAGTGGTGGTTTTTTCGGCAGTATCCTGCCAACCACCAATCAGGTATCCAAACTGGTAAGTGAATTGCGTGCACATGGTTTTCAGTATATTCAGGTGGTGGAGACCTTTTTCCGGTACTATAAGCCGGAGCCTGACCGCTTGCGGCCTGTAGATCGCATGGTGGCGCACACAGGCTTTTTGATCTTTGCGCGCAACATGGCTTTTCTGGGAGATGATGAGGGCATCTTCGATGATACAGAAGAATCATCAACCAATTGAGTGATTTGAAGAAAATGGTGATTTTGGATCCAGTTAGAATAAAAAAATTCCTGGCTTTGGACAACCTCGAACAAGGTGTGGCTTCAGGTGGACAACCGGCAGGGGTTTTGATGCCACTGCTGCGGTGTAATGGTGAAACCTGCTTGCTTTTCACACGCCGTTCAGAAAAGGTATTAAATCACAAGGGCCAGGTGGCGTTTCCGGGCGGGGCAGCAGAACCCTTTGACGAATCAATTGTTGCAACCGCTTTGCGTGAGGCGCAAGAAGAGATAGCGCTGCCTCCCTCGCTGGTAGAAATTTTAGGGATCATGCCTGCCCTGGTGTCTACCAGCCGTTTCCATGTAACACCGGTGGTGGGATGGATTCATGGTGAATTTGAGATTATACCCAACCCCGATGAGGTAGCACGGGTATTTATGATTCCGGTGAAATGGTTGCGCGATCCTGCCAATGTTGAATATCGCACGCTGGAAACACCCTGGGAACGACATGAGAATGTCGTTTTTTACAAACCGTATGATGATGAAGTGGTTTGGGGCTTCACCGGGGCGTTAACTGTGCAGTTTTTAAAATTAATTCAAGTATTCGGCGGTTAATTCTCCGAGTCTTCCCAATTCAGCGTGCGGTTAACGGCTTCTTTCCAACGTCCGTAGAGATGCTCTCGTCGTTTTTCCGGCATGGTCGGATTCCACTGCTGATCTACCGCCCAACTGCTGCGCAGTTCACATAAATTTGACCAGACACCAACCGCCAGGCCGGCAGCGTAGGCAGCACCAAGAGCGGTGGTTTCTTTGACTTTGGGCCGTACGACGGGCACATCCAGAATATCTGATTGGAATTGCATCAAGGTTTCATTG
>DSBE01000114.1 GCA_011053085.1 Chloroflexota bacterium | reverse complement strand
TGGCCAAACCGGTCAACGCCCCGCTCAGTGCAGCCACTTTTATTTGAAAGGAAATTGATAATACTGGTATGCAACCTTCTTTCGTGAAATACAGCCTGCCCAATGGGATGCAGGTGTTGTTGAAGGAAATCCACACCCTGCCTCTGATCAGCCATTGGGTGTGGTATCGCGTGGGTTCACGCAACGAACAGCCCGGACAGACCGGCATTTCGCACTGGGTGGAACACATGCAATTTAAAGGAACGGAACTGTTTCCGGCAGGTGTGCTCGACAAAGCCATCTCGCGTGACGGTGGCTACTGGAACGCGATGACCTACCTGGACTGGACTGCCTATTTTGAAACGCTGCCGGCGGAGCACATCCGCCTGGCGCTTGCACTGGAATCTGACCGTATGATCAACAGCTTCTACGACCCCAAGGAAGTAGAATCAGAACGCACTGTGATCCTCTCGGAGCTTGAAGGTGGCAAGAATGATCCGCTCAGCCGCTTGAGCGATGCTGTGCAGGAAAAAAGTTTTGACCTGCACCCCTATCGCCACGAGGTGATCGGGTCAGAAGAAGACCTGCGCAGCATTACGCGCGATGATCTCTATCACTTCTACCGCCAGCATTATTCTCCCAACAACGCTGTGTTGGCGATCGCTGGTGATTTTGACATCCGCCAGATGAGGGACATGGTGGAGCAGTATTTCGGCGATATTCCTTCGTATGATTTTCAAGACCCGCCGATTGAGCGCGATGCACCGCTGCAGGGCGAGCGCCTGGTGGAAATGGGCGGGGCGGATGATACCGCCTATTTACAGGTGGCTTATCGCGCGCCCCAAGCCAGTCATCGAGATTTTTTGGCCTTGCTGCTGCTCGACAGCATCCTCAGCGGGCCGAGCAGCCTGAACCTGTTCAGCGCGGGCATCACCAACAAAACCAGCCGGTTATATCATCGCCTGGTGCCAACCCAGCAGGCAGTGGCGGTGGGCGGTTCGGTGGCAGCCACCATTGACCCCTATCTTTACGATATCACCGTGACCCTGCACCCCAACAGCGATCATGATACAACGCTGCGTTCGATCGATGAAGAGATCGAGCGTATGCAGCAAGAACTGGTGCCTGCGGAAGAACTGGCGCGCGCGGTCAAACAACATCGCGCCATGCTGGCGTACGGCAACGAGAACATCACCAATCAGGCTTTCTGGCTTGGCTACAGTGAAGTGTTCGACAGTTACGAACAATGGTATCTGCCCTTGATGGATACGCTTGGCACGATCACCCCGCAGGAAGTCCAGCGCGCAGCGCGCACGTTGCTGCGCCCCGATGAACGCGTGATCGGCAAGTTCATCCCCAACCGCAAAGGCGGTGCGGCATGACACAATCATTGTGGGAAAAATACCGCAGCCTGCCCAGTGCTGAGAATATCACTCGTGTGACCTTACGCAACGGCATTGTGGCGCTGCTGCGCAGCAACCCGCACAGCCAGTCCATTGGCCTGTCCGGTTACCTGTCCGTTGGTTCTGCCATTGACCCGCGCGATAAGCTGGGGCTGGCGGAATTCACCGCCGCCGCGTTGAAATATGGCACACAGCAATATGATTTTCAACAGATCTATCAGTTGCTGGAATCGACCGGCGCCAATATGTCATTTTCCGCCTCGGTGCACCACACCTCCTTTGCCGGGCGGTCGCTGAGTGAAGACCTGCCGATGATGCTGGCATTGCTGCGTGAAACCCTCGAACACCCCACCTTTCCTGAAAAAGAGATCGGCATGCTGCGTGACCAGATGCTGACCAGCCTGCAGATCCGCGAACAGGATACCCGCGCCCAGGCGGCGCAGGCTTTCGACCGCCTGCTGTTCGGCGAACAGCACCCCTATGGGCGGCCGACCGATGGTTTCATGGAGACCCTGTCAGCCATCAGTATCGAAGATATGCACGCTTTGCATGGCGCTTATTTCGGACCGCGCAATGCGGTGATCGCCTTGACTGGTGATATTAAAATACCTGCCGCCATCGAGCTGCTCGAAAACAGCCTGGGCGATTGGCGCAATCCACTGCAGATGGTTATGCCCGCGCTGGCAGCGCCCACGCTACCGGCAGCCGCACAGCGTGAACATATCACCATCGCCGACAAATTCCAGACCGACCTGGTCATGGGCACCCCTGCTCCGCTGCGCAATTCGCCTGATTTTCTGGTTGGCGTGATTGGCAACAATATCCTGGGGCAGTTCGGCATGATGGGGCGTATCGGTGAAGTGGTGCGTGATAAAGCCGGCCTGGCGTATCACGCCAGTACCTCGCTCAACGCCGGTAAACTGGGCGGCGCGTGGGAAGTGCATGCCGGGGTCAACCCCGTCAACCTGGAACGCGCCATTGACCTGATTCATACAGAACTGGAACGCTTTTGCACCGAACCGGTATCCCCGGAAGAACTCGAAGACAGCCGCGCCAATTTGATCGGCCGCCTGCCGCTTTCGCTGGAAAGCAACGGCGCGGTCGCTATGCTGCTGGCGCGTATGG
>DSBE01000267.1 GCA_011053085.1 Chloroflexota bacterium | reverse complement strand
TTGTAAAGGAGCGACATAATGGTAGCAAGCACAAAGGAGTTACGACGATCACGCGATAAACGCATCGTGGCGGGTATCTGTGGTGGTTTGTCAGAATTCTTCGGAATTTCGGTGTTCTGGTTTCGATTGGCATTGGTGATTCTGCTGATACCGGGCGGTCTCCCGGGGTTGGTCCCGTACGCTATCTTGTGGATCGTGATCCCCAAGGAGCGATGATTTGAAGTTAAATAGAAAAGAGGCTGTCCCATACTTTTGGAACAGCCTCTTTTGACTTGTGTATGCCTTGTTTATTTGTGAAGAATGATACGAGCATCGACCACGCTGACACCATCACCTTCGTCGTAAACGATGACAGGATTGGCATCTGATTCATCAATCTCATCTTTAAGGTCGACGATCATACGGGCATAGTTAGCAATGGTGGCTGACAGGGCCTCGATGTCTTTGGGGCTCTCACCACGGGTGCCTTTCAAGATCGGAGCGCTCTTGATCTCATTGATCATGTCAAGGGCTTGCGATTGATTGATCGGCGCGACGCGGAAGGTGACGTCTTTCATCACCTCGACGAAGATACCGCCCAAACCGAACATGATCGAGGGGCCGAAGGTGGGGTCATTGACTGAACCCAGAATGACCTCTGTACCCCAGGGCGCCATTTCTTGAATGACGACACCGTGTAGATTGGCATTGGCGTTATATGCTTTGGCGTTTGCCATGATCGTTTCAAAAGCGGCTTTGCACTCCTCATTGTTCTCAATGCCGACCTTTACGCCACCAGCATCGCTTTTGTGCAGGATTTGAGGTGAGACGATTTTCATCACGATGGGATAACCGATGGCGCTTGCCATTGATACAGCTTCTTCCGCGGTGGCTGCCAGTTCGCATTTCGGGACGGGCATGTGATAGGCTTCGAAGACCTTTTTGGCCTCAATTTCGGTGAGTACGTCACGGCCGTCCTGGCGGACTTTGTTTATGATTGCCATGGCTTTTTCTTTGGAATCACCATTGGGTGCCAGGGCCAATGGCGCGCGTTTTGCTTTTAGGTTGGCATATTCATGCAGGGCAGCCATGGCATTGACAGCGGCATCAGGGTCACCGTAAGCCGGAATACCATTTTCCACCAACCACTGCATGGCGGTTTCAGTCTTCTCACCACCCACGAATGACACGGTGATGGGTTTGTCAGTAATGCCTGAGTCATCGATGGCACGTTTGATGCTTTGTGCGACATCCATGGGTTCGGTAATGGCGACTTCACAATAGAGAACAGTCAGGCCATTGACCCAGGGGTGCATATATGAATTGCGCACTGATTCTTCGTACCAATCAGCGCCAGCGATACCGGTCAGGTCAGCGGGGTTTTTGGCGGAACCAAACTCTGGCATGTATTTCTTCAATTCCTGCTGAACGTCTTCAGGAGCGAATTTCAGCGGGATACCGTACCGTTCTGCCGCATCGGTTGCCAGCACGCCTACACCACCGCCATTGGTGATGATCAACAGGTTTTCGCCTACCATGGGGGGCTGCAACGACAACGCCAGTGAGCGGTCGAAGAGATTATCCAGAGTAGAAGCCTGGATGACCCCTGCCTGTTCGAAGGCGGTGCCATAGATCTTGGCAGCACCAGCGAGGGAACCGGTGTGGGATGCGGCGGCAGCAGCACCATGGGCAGAGACACCCGATTTGAGGGCGATGATGGGCTTGTGGGTTTTCTGTGCCATATCAATAAAGCGGCGGCCGTCTTTCAAACCTTCGATATAGAGGGAGATGGAAGCGGTGTCTTCATCCTGGTCAAACCATTCCACCAGGTCGGCAAATTCGACATCAGACATATTGCCAATCGAGACCAGTTTGTCAAAACCGACACGGCGGGTGAAAGTAGCCATGTCGATGGCGATCAGCAGCGCGCCTGACTGTGAGACCAGCGCACCGGTGCCGGGCAATGGCAGCGTGGGCGCGAAGGAGGCGTTCATCTTCATTGAATTGGAGAGAACCCCCACAATGTTCGGGCCAAGGATGCCCATGCCGTACTGTTGGGCGACTTCAACCATCTTCTGCTCAAGATCGGTCTTGCCGACCTCGCCAAAGCCAGAGGTGATGATGACCAGGCCTTTGGCGCCTTTTTTGCCGCATTCTTCAATGCCATCCAGCACAAACTTGGCTGGGACCGTGAAAACGGCCATGTCGACTTCGCCAGGCACATCCAGCACACTCGGATAGGTTTTGAAGCCCAAAATTTCTTCCGATTTGGGATTGATGGGATATACCTTGCCTTCATAACCGCTGTCAATCAGGTTTTTAACAACGGTGTACCCGATCTTGCCCGGTGTAGCAGAAGCGCCAATCACTGCGATTGATCTGGGTTTGAGCAATGCATCTAAAACTTTAATATCCACGACATCTTCCTCCTGAGAAAATGGTATAAGGTGATAAAACTATTGGTATGACTCATGCTTTCACCACGAAGGTTTGCTTCGTGGTATAAAATGTGTGTAAGTTTCACTGCCCTTATTGTAATTTAT
>DSBE01000212.1 GCA_011053085.1 Chloroflexota bacterium | reverse complement strand
TGGAAAGACCTGAGCGGTGAAGAGCACTACCAGGGCTACGCCTATTATGATGAGGACAGCGGCATTTACGGTGTGCAAGGGGTGGAAAACACCGATGATGGCTACACAGTCTGGGATGGCGGCTTTGGCATCTGGAGTGGAGGCTTCGGTATCTGGTCAGGTGGCTTTGGCATCTGGTCGGGTGGCTTCGGTATCTGGTCAGGTGGCTTTGGCATCTGGTCGGGTGGCTTTGGTATTTGGTCGGGCGGCTTTGGCACCTGGAGTGGGGGCTACGGCATCTGGTCGGGCGGTTATGGCATCTGGAGTGGTAATTATGGCTTGTGGAATGAACCCATGCAATCACCCACCGCCAGCAGCAACGAATTTGACCAGAGTAACGCAAAGACCCCGCCAGCCTATGGCCGCGACCAGTCAGGCAATCTGAATCTACCTGATTTCAGCCAAATGCTCTTAGGGGTAGATCGCTGGGTCGAAGAATAAACAGTAATGTGCAACCTGATCCGGCAAACCACAGCGGGATTTTCCGGGTCAGGGTCACATTTGGATCAACCAATGTCTATACATTAAGAAACATTAATTGCACGCCTTACAAATTTGTGATATTATCAGCGTAGAAACTTAAGAGCAAAAATAAGTTCCATTACAGAACTGAAAAACGGCAAACTTAGCGAAAGCTAGGGACGCAAAGCCAAGAGTCTACAGCTCATCAGAGCCATGACAGTCGGGTTGCCAGTTGGTAATCAATTAAACCAAAAGACAACCTGACAGAAACCGCGTCAGGTTTTTTTATTCACCGGGAACTTTCGCCCCGGTCATTAATACAGCAAGAATTTATTTTATTTTCAAAACAAGAATCCCTTATTTTATCCTTCTTACAAACCCTCAACAGGTAAAGGACTCGCTCACCCAAGCGAGTTCTTTACTTTAAGCCTGCGTCACCTTTACGTAAGGATTCAACCTTCGCCAGCCGCTGCCAGTGCAGCAATGCGCTGGATACCAGCGTTCAACGATACTACCGTAGTGGGTAATTCTCAGCAAGTTAACTTCTGGATGGAGATCGATTCTCTTGCAAAAAAGCCAGCACCTGCGATAGCTGGTACCCCATCCAACGCAGGTTGTTTCTGTTAGGCCTCAGAAATGCCCATTTTTGCGCGTTCTACCACACCCCTAGGTTTGTGTGTCCTCTCAATGGAAAAAAGGCACCAGAGGCCACTACATACTTGCGAAAGCCCATTCTGGTCATCACCAGAGAAGTTTTCCCGCCACCATTCGGCCCCAGGATGGCGTGGATTTTACCATTGGGAATGTCAAGTTGATGTCCTATAAAATCAGTTCTCCCTCGACCGACACACACTTTTTTTTAAACAACAACATGACAAACGCATCATTCGTTAACACAGGCAATATCTGCCACCACCCGCATCATGTCAAACCCCTCTGCCAGCGGCCTTTCTGCTACCGCCCCATTGCGCACCAGGATTGAACGTGTCAGTTCCGCCGAAAAATAATACACATCCTTGTAGGTCTTATAGGCTGCCAACGCGTCAATCTTGCGCTGGGCATGCTCCTCACTTACTGTGATCAAGAAATGCGGGAAAAAGCCGTAGCTGGATCTGATCACATCAAAGCCCAACAGTGTCATGCCTCGAAACGCACGCAGAGCCTCGGTAGTGACCGTGTTATGGTCCTGGTGAACATCAGCCTGACTGTGAACAAACACCAGTTCCGGTCGGAAATCCTTTTGAATTTTGAGCATATATTCCAATATTTCCTGACGCATCTGCGGAAACTTGCGGGTCTCAAAGGGCCCCAGAATATCATTGTCTGGTTTTACCCCCAGGATGCGCATGCTTTCTCTGTGTTCGTCAGCTACACTCCGTAACGCTGGATTCGTCTGGTTGTCAGAGAGAGTGACACCATTACCTCACAAACATTCACAAGTTTGGCAATTAACGCGCCTGCACCAATCTCGATATCATCGGGATGTGCGCCAAGAAACAATACCCGTTTTCCAAAAATTTTTAAGTCTTGCGGCATTGATTATCTCCCATGGGTTTCACAACAACCCAGAATTATACCCCAACCAACGGGCCAACAGACCGGGTCAATCAGTCGGGTCATCTTCGGTCGGTATACCAGAGATGACGACATCCACCGCAAGTACACCGCCTTCGTAGTGGCATTTCTCAACCATAATGAAGAAAGCTGTCCCTATTTCCCACTGGGCGGTCATCAAGTGACCGGCCTCCTCCGGCAACCGACCCAGTTCTTTGCCGGTAAAATCGTGTAAATAGATCTGGTCGTCACCATCAGTAACAAAGTACAGGGGATCCTGCGGCTCAAGGTTGTAGGCAAAATAGCGGCGGTCCTCCATCATCAGTTGATCGAGGTCTTTGACACTGCTGGTGGCAATGACCGCCATCTCCTCTACATCAACCCCCACACAATGAAATGGGTGCAGGAAGTGCTTCAAATAAGTCCAATTGTCGGCATGGATATAATGGTAGAAGGTCTTTTCCACT
>DSBE01000095.1 GCA_011053085.1 Chloroflexota bacterium | reverse complement strand
GACCTACTCACTGCACGATTTCGATCATGCCAAATACCTGGTGATCTTTTTCACCTGCAGCCACTGCCCCTATGTGATCGGGTCCGATGAAGTTACCCCCGCCACCGCCGAGAAATTTGCCCCGCACGGCGTCAAATTCGTTGGCATTAACTCCAACAGCGAACAGACCTACGAGGAAGATTCATTCGAACACATGGTTGAGCGCATGCAGGAGCACAAGTTCCCCTGGGTATATTTGCACGACCAGGACCAGACTATTGCCACCGCCTATGGCGCATTGCGCACCCCTCATTTCTATGTGTTCGATGAAGACCGCAAACTGGTTTACACCGGCCGCGGTGTCGACAACCCGCGCGAGACCTCCAAGATGACTGTCAATGACCTTGACAACGCTCTCACCCAGTTGGTAAATGGCGAAGAAATCACCACCCCGCTCACCAACCCTATTGGCTGCAATGTCAAATGGGCGGGACAGGATGCCCATTGGATGCCGCCCGAAGCATGCGACCTGATCTAAGGCAAGATAAGAATTGACACATAAGCCGGTAAAAATCCTTTACCGGCTTTTTCTTTTGTTGTTCAAGGGCCCGCTCTGCCCTACATTTGCATCACAAAACAAGTCAAACACACAACTTTTTGCTATGATTGATAAATACAGCCGTTATGTATCCCCTACCATATCATTAACAATCCAATCGGCGAAATATATCATTGATGGAGGTTTCGATGGACAAAGCTGAACAAGTCATCCGTTCGTTACTGGCACTGGCAGAGATCGAAGTGAATGGCCCGCAGCCATGGGACATTCAAGTGCATGACAAACGTTTCTACCAACGCGTGTTAGCCCACACTTCTCTCGGTTTGGGAGAATCTTACATGGATGGTTGGTGGGATTGCCCCAGCCTGGATCAAATGATGGACCGCATTATGCGCGCGAATTTGAGGGACAAGGTGAAGCAAAGCTTTTCTATAAAAGTCAATGCCCTCATGGCAAGATTAATCAACCGGCAATCATCTGCGCGCGCCTTTATCATCGGAGAACAACATTATGACCTCGGCAATGACCTCTATCGTGCCATGTTGGACAAACGATTAAACTACACCTGTGCCTATTGGCAAGACGCGAAGACCCTGGATGATGCCCAGGAAGCCAAATTAGAATTGGTGTGCCAGAAAATTGGTATCCATCCCGGAATGCGCATTTTGGAGTTGGGCTGCGGTTGGGGCAGTTTCGCCAAATACGCCGCCGAAAAATACGATGCGCATGTCCTCGGTGTTACTGTGTCGAAAGAACAGGTGCAGCTGGGGATGCAATTGTGCGATGGCCTTCCTGTTGAACTGCGTTTTCAGGATTATCGCGAGGTGCAGGGAACCTACGATGCGGTGATTTCCATCGGTGTGATGGAACATGTGGGCTACAAAAATTATCGCACTTACATGCAGGTGGTTGACCGCTGCCTGAAACCCGGTGGCATCGCCTTCATCCATACCATCGGAAGCAATGTCAAACGCACCAGCGGCGATCCCTGGACAGACAGGTACATCTTCCCCAATGGCATGCTGCCCTCTATCGCGCAATTGGGGCGTGCCATGGAAGGCTTGTTTGTCATGGAAGATTGGCACAACATCGGTCCTCACTATGACCGCACCCTGATGGCATGGCATGACAACTTTACCAATGCCTGGCCCCAATTAAAAGGAAAATACGGCGCCCGCTTTGAACGCATGTGGCGCTATTACCTGCTCAGCAGCGCTGGCGGGTTCCGCTCGCGCACCAACCAGCTCTGGCAGATCGTAATGACCCGTCCGGGCACTCCCCAGCCCGATTGCCGCTTCAGTTAACCTCCATGATCAACACCAAAATTCTCATCATCGGTGCTGGCCCCGCCGGGGCTGCCTGCGCCGGGTGTCTGAAGCAAAATGGGGTAGATTGCCTGGTGCTGGACAAACACACCTTCCCGCGGCCCAAGCCATGCGCCGGCTGGATCACGCCTGAGGTTTGGCAATTACTCAAAACCAAACCACAGGAGTATCCCTATGGGTTGACCCATTTTTCTTCCTTTCAAGTGTCTGTCAAAGGCTTTCGCTTTCCGCTGAAAACCAATCAATATGCCATCCGGCGCTATGAATTCGACGCCTGGCTGCTGGAGAAATACCAGATCCAACCGATCACACACACGGTAAGGAATATCAACCGTGATAAGAAAGGATTCATCGTCGACGACACCTACACCTGCCAATACTTGATCGGCGCGGGCGGGACGAACTGCCCAGTTCGGCGGTTTATCGAAGCTGAGAGAGAACCACTCAGCCGCAAAAAGCAAGTACTGGCGATGGAAGATGAATTTCAATATCCTGTCACTGATCATCGCTGCCATTTGTGGTTCTTCGAGAACAACCTGCCGGGTTACAGCTGGTATGTTCCCAAAGCCAACGGCTATGTCAATGTAGGCGTGGGTGGTTCTGCCGCCCGTATGAGTGACAGAGGCGATTCCATCAAAAGGCAATGGCAGCACCTGATAG
>DSBE01000364.1 GCA_011053085.1 Chloroflexota bacterium | reverse complement strand
CTGTTTGAAGGCGCTGGCGGAAGCAAAGCGCAGGGAAGCGGTCTGCTTCTTGCCGGTTGGGTTAAACAGGCGCACTTCCAGTGCACCGCCCAGCATGCCGGTGCTGGTGACCACCGCCTTGCCTTTCAACGCGAAGAAACTGCCTTGCGCGGGCAGCGCTGCTTCGGTGCTGATCTCTCTGTGCGCGCGCAGGTTATCCACCAGTTTCTGCGTGATCTGCACGGTGTGCAGGCCTGCGGTTTGCTGCTGGCCCAACTCACACAATCGCACACGGTCCGGTTTGCCATCCAGCGGCAGGAGAAACTGCTTCACGCGCACGGTGCCCAGCAGCAAGCCGTCCGGCTCGCCCTCGGTTTGCACGGTGCGGCGGGTGGAGCGGAACAGGGTCACAGCGACAGGGCGCTGCGGTTGATCCAACACAGCGCTTTCCAGTTGTCCGGCGCTGACCACCGCCAGGCCGCCTTTCTTGTCATACACCGCCGTCCAACTTTGCTGGGGTTTGGCGTCCACTTCCATCTCGCGGTACAGGTGGTTGTCGGCACGCAAGGCAATCGCCCGTTCGACCACATCGAACTGTGAATCCGCCAGGTAAGTATCGGCTTTTTCGGCACCGCTGGGGAAAATCACCCGCAAGCGGTGGTCGGCGGCGGTATTCTCAACGATATGCTCAATCTCCAGATAGTCCTGCCCTTTGCGCAGGGTCAGAATGCTGTCAACCTGAACACTCACCCGCTGTGCGCTGCGCTTCATGGCGCTGAAATCAAAGTCAGCCGGCAGCGACAGCCAGCGGCGCACACGGAATCGTGTCAGCAGCGGATTGTCGGCCAGTTTCGCTACTTCCACCGTCGCGCCAGTTGAGGTGAAGACCTCGTCATTGACTGCCGCGCCATGATACCAGCCGTCGCCGATATCAGCCGTGTCTTCAAAGCTGAGCAGGTCATAGAAAATGCGTCCGTTGGCTTTGTCCTGCAGGCTGAGCGTACCATCATCTTCGATGAACACAGCCAGACGCTCGTTTTCCATACCGCGGCCGCTGGTCGCCAAACCCGGTGCCGCCGGGTAGCGCGTGTGTTCACCGGGGGCTTCTTTCACCAGCAGGCTTATATAACCCATCGCAGGCACCTTTACTTCAATCGCCAGCGTGACCGACTGCTGGCGCAGGCGCTGCTGCGCGCGCAGCGGGGTTTCCAGCCGGTGTGCCACGCGCTGGTAAGGCACTTCATTGCCATCCCCATCGCACAGGTAGAAAGCAGGCTTGGGCTCAAACCCGAAAAATTCCTGGAAGGTGGCCCAATCACCGGGGAAGGTGATGCTCACCTCGCTGACGCCATCAAAAGCGCGCGGGTGGGGGTTGAAGACCGTCACGCGCAGTTCTTTTTCACCCAATTCGCCGCTGATCGAGGCGCTGAGCGCCTGGGTGGCTTCCAGTGTCAGCCGCTCGGCGATGCCGTTGGCCTGGTCAAAGCGGTACATCATATCGCGATGCACCTGATCAATGGAGCAGCCGTCAATGGAATCGTGCGGGTGGTTCTGCAGCAGCCAGCGCCAGGCAACCCGCAGGAAACCAGCGGGGTATTCGCGCCCCAGCGCCTGGCTGGCGAACGCCGCAAAGGGCTCGGCCCAGCGCGTGAGGTTGTTTTCGGCGGTCCAGTTGGCCTGTTTGTGCCACACACGGCTGGAAAGCACGCCAGGGATCAGCCATTGCTGGTCTTGCCCGGCTTTTGCCAGGCCAGGTTCGCGCAATTCGCCTTTCAGCGTGGTGGTAACCTTACCGAGTTGGGCCTCGTAATCATCTAAATAATCATCAAAGGTGCCATGCACAAAGTGAAATTCAGCATTGTCGCCGAATTTCTCCAACATGAACTCATATACGGGTTCATCCCACTCCTGGTGGTCGCAGCCATCGAATAGCAGGATGGTGTCAATGTCGTTGGTCTTCTGGCAATAAGCGATGAATTCTTCCAGCGCCTGCTCGCCAGCGGCCGGATTCCAGCCAACCACGCTGCCGAATTCACCGTCGGTGTGGAACTTGCCGCGTACCCCGATAGCAAATGAGCAATAACCGATCTTGCCAAAACGGTAAGCGGGTATGCGGGTGCCATCTGCGCCTTCCCAGATGAAGTTGCGGGTGTCCACCAAATTGGTGCCGCGCCACAGAAAGGCCCCGCGCACGCCGAATCCTTTGAAGATCTGCGGCATCTGGCTGTTGTGCCCGAACATGTCGCACATAAAGCCGCCTTTGGAAGCCTGGCTGCCATAGGCACGCGCCATCTCGTGCCCCATGCGCAGGTTGCGGATCAATGACTCACCCGGCACAGTGAATTCATCCGGCATGGCGTACCAGGGGCCAACCACGATCTTGCCCGCGGCGATCATGGCTTCTACCTGCGCGCGCTTTTCAGGGCGGATCTCAAGGAAATCTTCGATGGGGATCACCTGTCCATCGAGGGTGAAGGGGCCTTTGAGGCGACCGCTCTCCAAACCTTCGATAGCACGATCCATCAAACGAACCAGACGGTAGCGG
>DSBE01000130.1 GCA_011053085.1 Chloroflexota bacterium | reverse complement strand
TTTTTATGTTGATTCTTTTGTCAGTATGGGAGAGCAGGGAAACGAATTCGATGAGAATTCACTAAGCTTGCCAGAGTATACCTCAAAGATTGAAAAAAGAAAAGAAAACTGTGCAATGATGCGTATAAAAAAACCATCAGATTGGCTATAATACAACTATGTCACTGCAAGAGTTTGAACACCTGTTGTTTTCACCCGACAGCGATGAAGAACAGCACACCTTGATGGAGATGATCTTCGACCGCATGCCGATGGGCATGGCGGTTCTTGACCGTAATTTCAACATCCAGCGCTATAACCCCACCTGGGTCGACTACTCAAAAAAATATGCCCCGCCGGACGGTAAACCGCTGTCGCCGGGTGTCAACTATTACGATCACCTGCCGGGCGCAAAGCCAGCCACGCTGACATTGTTCCAGCGCACACTGGCCGGTGAGACGGTGCGTGTGGAAAGCGTTCACCTGAAATCCGGTGATATCGACACCTATTGGGACGCCATCCTGAGTCCACTCACCAAAGACGGCGAGGTGGTTGGCATCCTGAACGTATCCGTGGATGTCACCGAGCGGGTGCGGCTTCAGCAAGAATTGGAACAGCGCGTGGACGAACGCACCCAGGAAATTGAACAGCGCCGCCAGGTGGCAGAAAGCATGCGCGATATCATTCGTATGATCAACTCCAGCCTGCCGCTGGAAGAATTCCTCCAACAGGCGGTGCAGATGGCCGCCCGCCAGCTGGGGGCAGCCGCCTGCGCCCTGCACCAGTTTGACCTGGAAAACAACCGCCTGATCAATCTTGCCAGCATCGGCATGGAAGGTATCCTTGACAGCCATGCCGTGCGCCCGATCCCTGAATTGAAGATGACCGGCGGTGACGATTATTTTGCCGCCACCATGCAGCGCCAGCCCACCCATGGCAACTATCCAGTCCCTGACCGCGGCATTGAACAGTTAAAAAATGACCCCACCATTCCCGATGAGCTCAAACCACGCCGCATTGAACTGCGCCGGCGCTTTGCGGGCGCCCTTTCAGTGCCGCTTTACATCCAGGAGCGTGTGTTTGGCGGTATGGTGTTTTATTATGCCGAACCGCAGGAATTTTCTGAAGACCAGGTGCAACTGGGCATGACCTTCGGCGACCAGGTGGCGATCGCCATCGAAAATACACGCTTGATGCAGGCAGCCGAACGCGCCGCCGCCACAGAGGAACGCAACCGCCTGGCGCGTGACCTGCACGATGCCGTCACGCAAACGCTGTTCTCTTCCAGTATGATTGCCGATGTGCTGCCCACCATCTGGCGGCGAAATGCCGAGGAAGGCCTGAAACGGTTGGAAGAATTGCGCCAGTTGACGCGCGGCGCGTTGTCTGAGATGCGCACCCTGCTGGTCGAACTGCGCCCGGCTGCCATGGAGGACACCGACCTCGGTGACCTGATCGGACACCTGGTAAATGCCTTTATCGCCCGCACGCGCGTGCCAGTGACTTATGAGCGCGGCAGCAAACGCACCTACCCGCCCGCCTCAGTCAAAGAAATGTTCTACCGCATTACGCAGGAAGCCTTGAATAACATCAACAAGCACGCCCGTGCCAGTCAGGTAACTGTTGAACTGGCGTGTCAACCCGCTGCGATCAGGCTGGCGGTGCGTGATGACGGTGCCGGTTTTGATTTGGAAAATGCGCATGAAGGCTTCGGGCTGAAGATCATGCGTGAACGCGCCCAGAACGCCGGGGCGCACTTTGCAGTGAACAGTCAGCCGGGGCAGGGCACCATTATCAATGTCACCTGGCATGAGCCTGAACAAAAGGAGGAAGCAGATGAGTGAACAACAACCGATTCGTGTGATGCTGGTCGACGATCATGCCGTGGTACGCAGTGGTCTGAGCGCCTTTTTGTACGCGTTTGATGACCTGGAACTGGTTGGCGAGGCCGGCAGCGGTCAGGAAGCGCTGGAAAAATGCCGCGCCCTGCAGCCGGATGTTGTCCTGATGGACCTGATCATGGAAGGCATGGACGGCGCCACTGCCACCGGCTTTATCCGCCAGCAATGCCCCACCATCCAGGTGATCGCCCTGACCAGTTTCAAGGAAAAAGAACTGGTAGAAGGCGCGCTGCAGGCTGGTGCCATCGGCTACCTGTTGAAGGATGTCAGCGCTGATGAACTGGCGCACGCCATCCGCGCCGCGGCCGCCGGCAAACCCACCCTGGCACCCGAAGCGGCACAGGTGTTGATCGAAGGCGCGCGTCATCCCGCCCAAAAAATTGGCGCTGACCTGACCGAACGCGAACGCGAGGTGCTGGCCTGCATGGTGGAAGGCCTCAGCAACCAGCAGATCGCTGAAAAACTGGTCATCAGCCTCTCCACAGTCAAATTCCATGTCAGCAGCATCCTCTCCAAATTACAGGTAAACAGCCGTACCGAAGCCGTTTCCTATGTGCTAAAGAACGCCCTGGACTTTTGACCCGGTCATAGTATGGTCTTCCGACCAGTCCAAAGACCATTCGATCCGGCGTTACGGTGGCGGGGGTTTTTGA
>DSBE01000376.1 GCA_011053085.1 Chloroflexota bacterium | reverse complement strand
GACGACTGTAGAGGGCGGGGAAGAAGCGACCGCCGAAAATAGAATCGGCGTTGCCGCCGCTGGTGGCACTGAGCCAGTTATACAGCACGGCAGGCAGCAATGCCAACAACGCCATCACATAGATACGTTTGTTGGTGATGGTAGTTTTTAGCCCCTTGGAGAGTACAAGGGCTGCCAATGGCAGGCCAATAAAGAAGACCGCTGGCGCTTTGACCAGCACCGCAAAGCCGGTGGTGAGTCCGGCTGCCAGAGCTGTTTTCCAGTTGTCCTGCTCATGCCAGCGTAACTGGCAATAGAGCGCCCACAGGATGGCGGTCACCATCAACGGATCAGGCTGGAAGGCGCGGCTGGCGATCACACCAAAGGGCAGGTACAGGTAGACGGCGGCAGTAGCCAAGGCGGCACTGGTGTTCATCATACGTTTGGCGATGAGAAACAAAGGCAGCGCTCCTGAGATCCAAAACAGGATCGATAAGTAACGCGGCACCAGGATATTCTCTCCGCCCAGTATGGCATAGATAACAGCGCTCAGGTATTCGAACAGGGGTGGTTCAATCACGGGTTCGGCTTCTCCGCTGGTGATGCCGAATTGGCGGATATGCGGCGGCAACGCGCGTGTGGCGGGCGTGTCCATCTGGTAGAAATAACCGCGCGCCATGATGAAAGAGTGCAGTTGGCGGGTGGGGTTGTAATCAAGCGGCAGGTCGTTGACATCGATCAGGCGCACAGCGATTGCGCCAGCCACCAAGAGCAAGAAGGTTGCCCAGGCCAGCCATGGGGGACTTTTGAAAAAAAAGATGGTGTTATCGCTTGCTTTCTTCATGGCACCTCGCAAGATGAACCACTAACAGCTATTGCGCCTCAAAGTATACCCGAATGGGCAGTTCTTATCGAACTTTGAGGGCTTCTTCATACTGTTCGCGCGCCAGCAAATGCTCACGGGTGACCTCACCCTCCAAGGGCAGGCCAAGACGTTCATATTGTTCTGCCGGTGCGTCGCTTTCACGCATCAGGTCGAACATCAGTTGCGCCATACGCAGTTCTACTTCATCATCTAGCAGGAGCGTTTCCTGGTGGGGATCGTTGAGCAGATCAAATAGCATGGTTTTGTAGGGGGCATATTCAGACCACACCCGTCCGGGAATGCGCATGGTACGGCAGCCCTGGGTGAAATCAAACGGCTCAGCCAGACTGATATCCTGCAATTCATCCACTGAGAAACGCCCGCGCATATGTGTGGGCATGTGGGTGTATTCGAATAAGGGCGCATTGTTGGGTTGTTTGGGTCCGCGCATATAAACATAACGACCATCGGTCACATTGACATGCCCGCCATGTATGCCGAACAGCACTCCTTCGTGAACGGGCTGGTCGTGCTGGACGGTCTCCTTCAACGGCTTACCCTGCATGCTGGCGGGGAGGGTGATGCCAAAGTATTCCAGCAGCGTTGGCGCCAGGTCGATGGTGGCAACGAGGCTGCTGCGGCGTTTTCCGATGGCTTTGCTGCGTGGATCCCAGATGAAGAGAGGCGTGTGGATGACCTCATCGTAAAAGGGATTGACGCACTTCGCCCACCAATCATGTTCGCCCAGCAGGAAACCATGATCGGTGTTGACAATCAGCATGGTATCTTCCCACAGGTTGTATTCATCCATGATGTCGATAATCTTGCCGATGTAATGATCGCACATGGACACCAAAGCCGCGTATTCAAAGCGGACGTGTTCAATTTCCTCGGGGCTTTCGTCCACGCGCTTGTAGTCAGGCCAATCGAAATGGGGGCTGTTGTAATCGTGCGGATAGAGGTCTTTGTAGTGCTGCTGGGTGAAATACGGTTCGTGGGGATCGAAGGTTTCAATGTGCAGGAACCAGTTGTCTTCCTGGTGGTTGTTGCGGATGAATTCGATGCCATTCTGAAAGGTCTGGGGCTGTGGTTGTTTTTCTTCGCGGTTCAAATAGGGGCGGTTGACCCAGTCCTGCCGGCGCAATCCCTTGGTATGATTTTCCAACATGGGCGGGATGGACGGGTCTTTCACCGAGGCTTTCCAGGGGTCGCCTTCTTGTCCGCGAAAGAATTCCCAGGTGTTGTAGCGGGTGTGGTAGGTGGCGCCACCGTCTTCCCAGTAATGATAATGATCGGTAGCAAGGTGGGTGTAGATGCCGTTGTCTTTGAGGATTTCGGGCATGGAAACATCGAACGGCTCCAACGGCCCCCAAGAGCGGTGCAGGAAATTGTAACGCCCGGTGTGGATCTCGCGCCGAGCAGGCATGCAGGGCATCGAGCCGGCGTAACTGTTGTCAAAGACTACCGTGCGTTCTGCCAGGCGCTGGAAGTTGGGGGTATGGGTCCACTCGCAGCCATAGGCAGACAGCATGCGGCGGTTGAGGGTGTCAAACATGACCATGATAGCTTTCATCGGGATTCCTCCTTGAATGTGGTGTGCCTGCCATTATTGTACTGGAGAAAAGCGGTTCGCGGCGCTGCGATTTAAAAAGAAAAAGAGCGGGCGACCGGATTCGAACCGGCGAATGTCAGCTTGGAAGG
>DSBE01000272.1 GCA_011053085.1 Chloroflexota bacterium | reverse complement strand
TTCCAAAATGCGCAGGTGGCTGCCGTCAGCGGCAGGCGGAAAACCCTGCGGCATGCGATTCAGCGCGGCTGCCAGTTGTTCATACACCGTTTCGTTCATATCTCTCTCACTTCCTCTGATGAATGAGCATGTGATACAGCTCCAAACATAGCACCTTGATTATAACGGACAAGCGCCAATCGAAAATGAGAAAATCTCCTGGCAGTCCTATGCTCACAGACAGGTGCTACTTGCGAAACCGGTCATTGTAATCCAGCAGTGTGCCGGCTTATAACTGCCCCTGCGCTTCTTCTATGAAGGCCAGCATGTTCTCCAGCGGTACATCACCTTCGACGGCGTGCGCCGGGGAGAGGATGAAACCGCCTTCGCGTCCCAGTGCCAGCAGGCGGCGGGTTTCAGCGCGCACCTCTTCCACCGTGCCGTAGGGCAGTGTTTGCTGGGTGGAAAGGCCGCCGTGGAACGCCAGCCGCCCGCGGTACTGCCGCAGCAGGGCTGCCACATCCATCACCTCCGGCTGGAAGGGGTTGAAGCAGTCCAGACCGATCTCGATCAGCAGGTCGAACAATTCATCCACATCGCCGCAGGAATGGATGAAGACATACTTGCCTTCAGCTTTGACCGCCCCATACATGCGCCTCAGCTGCGGGTAGATGAATTGCCTCCATAGGCGCAGGCCCATCTGCAAACCTTTCTGCATGCCCCAGTCGTCGCCGAAATAAACGGCGTCAATGTCATACTGCATGGCTTGTTGCGCCTGGGTGATGTTGTAATCGGTGATGGTGGTCAGCAAGTCATCCACAAAATCCGGTGCGTCATACAGGTCCATCATCAGTTTGTCGATGCCGCCGCGCAGTGTCCAGGCGCGCTCCCACAACGAAAAACCGATGGAAAAGATGCGGAATCGCTCCTGTTCGCGCCTCACGCCTGCTGCCATGCCTTCGAAGAAATGCGGCGCCAGCGGGTCAGGGAACGCATAGCCTTGCAATGATGCTTCCTTTAAAGGCGGGTCTGCCACCACACCGATGTCCTTGTCCACCGAGCGATCCCACACCACACCGAAACCGTCGCGCAGATGGTCATTGCCCAGGTCTTCGAAAAAGCCCACCCCGCTGCCAAATCCGGCGTAATGATTGCCGACCAGGGTGTCCAGATCGGTACTGCCGAAATGGGCAGACAATTTCTGTGCAGCCTCGTGGGTGAAAGAGAACTGCCAGGGCACATAGGGCGGTTTTTGCCCTTCAAGGACATCCAGAATGACATCGCGTTTATCCATGCTCACACTCCTGTCTTCACCTCTACCAAGTATACCTACGATTGAGCAATGGCTGAAGGCTAGGGAGGGTGGTTCCTATTAAAAGCCGCGTTGTTGTCCCTGCCAGGGTGGCGTTGCCTGGTTGTTGAATTCCTCCACACTGGGGCCTTGCAGCTTGCGCAGTCGCCACAGGCCATACAGGTAACTGATGACCAGCACCAGGATGGTATACGGCCAGCCCATCAGCAGGCGGATCACCCCCAGGGCGGTCAGGTCTGCCTGGCGGAACAGGACATATTCCAGCGCCAGCCGCAGCCCAAACGCGATTGCCCAAAAGGCGGTCACTTCGCTGTAGGCGGGACGCACGCGCCCATGCCAGTACCAGGGCAGCGGCCAGCCGCGTGTGATATGGCTGGACCATGCCGCCAGCGGGCGGCGCAGCAGGATGCTGACCACACAGGCCACAATCGTCAAACCGCCGGACACCAACCCGGGCAGAAAATAGGCCGTTTGTGAGCCGCTGAGAGCTGCCAGCAAGGCTGCCAATCCGACACTGCCGAGGCCTGCCAGGGCATACCAGACCGTTTGACGCTGCATCAGGCGCACGACGGTCAGCACCACAGCCAACCCCACGGTCAGGGCAAGCGCCCATTCCAGGGTGGTTAGTTGGTTGATGATAACGAACAACAGCAATGGGAAGATGGTGTCAAGGATACGCCCGCCCTTGCCGGAAAATACAGTTTTCAATTCGGATGTCAGTTCTGCCAGTTTTGGGTTCATTTGCTTTGCCGCCGGATCATTTTCTGTTTGATACTATCGTAATGGGCTTGTGTTAGAACATGATTGGATTTAAACAAAAATTCACTGGTTCGCGCCTGCCGTATCACCCCACCTTTGTTCCTGCTTTCTTCCATGCTATTTCCTCTCAAAGATGCCCACCATTAACGAAAATGTAGAGGTAAGATTTTTTCGCGCGTGCTACAATACACGCATGCCATCCAAACGAATGATTTTTCTCGCAATGCTGATGCTGGCTGTCCTGCTGACGGCTGGCTGCCAGGCAGTAGAGCAGCAGCGCACCCAGCGCGCTTTTCTGGCGCAAACCGCCACAGCTGAGTTGTGGACAAAAACCCCTACCGCAACCTTCACCTTCACACCCACAACCACACCCACCGCCACCTTCACATCCACAGCGACGCCAACGGCTACGCCCACCGCTACCGCTACGATGACCCCGACCGTCACCAACACCCCCACCATCACGCCGACTTTCACCCCCACGCTGACCCCCACCTACGC
>DSBE01000023.1 GCA_011053085.1 Chloroflexota bacterium | reverse complement strand
GTTAATGTGAGCGGAAGCAATGGGTTGTTCACGAGTAAATCTGCCATGTTATTCAGTTGCTGCCAATCGCCTTCTACCGATTCGCGTAGTTGTTGGTATTGGTTGAGGATGCCGACTGCTTCCTTACCACGATCTGGGATCGCGTTCATTTTTTCATGGGCCGCGGCCGTATCTTCTAAGGTTTGCTCGAGTTGGCCGGGTTCCAGTTGGTTGGATACCTGGTATGCCCGGTTTAATTTCATGCGGGCGTCCTGCATCTCATACAAAAAATCTGATGGATCAAGATTCGACGGCAATCTTTTTACTGTTCCTTCGGCTTGTTTGATGCTTCCTGCCAATTGATCAATGGCGGCTTGCAGTAATTGCGCCTGCTCCAACCATTGATGCGATTCGGTGAGGGTTTTGGTCAGTTCTGGGCGGGTTTCTTCCAGTATCTTATGCGTTGCGGTCACATCGCGCAGGGTTTCGATGTCCATGGTTCTTGGTTGGTGCAGGGCAAGCAGGTGGGCGGGTATTTCGGTCAGTCGCTGGTGGATTGCCTGGTGTGTCCGTTTGAGTTTGCCGACTTCTTCACCCGGAAGTTTATGATCGATCAATAATTGCGTGACCTCATGCAGTTCTTCCAATTGCTCCCAGGCGGTGTGAACGTCCGCCGTCACGCGGTCCCTGATACGAACGAGGCTCTGGATCTGGTCGCCCAGCAGTGCCAACTGGCGGTCAATGGTCACCGATAATTGCTCCAACTGGTTCACCTTGCGCAAGGTTTCAAACCAGTGGTAAGGGCCCAAAAGTCGGTTTTTAATATCGGGAATTGAAAATTGGTCAACTTCTTCACGCAGGCGCAAATAGCGAGCCATTTCTTTCTGGCGGTTGTCGTTAAGTTGCCCCAATTGTTTCTGGATAGATTGGTACTGCTGTTCGAAAAGCGATTTTTCTTCAATTTCTTGAAACACCGCCACATGCTGCTCATATCGATTGAGGTCAATGTCGTGGGTTCTCAAGGCTTTCAGGATGTCTGCCATTTTGGCTTTGGCGTTAGCACTCCAATATCTTGCGGCAATGTAGATGACAAATACAAGCAGCAGAACAATGAAGAAAATTATCGCAAAAGGTGACTCATTCATCAAAGCGTAATAAGAAATGACCATGATAAGATTATTGTAGCATCATCTTAAAATTTTGAAGACGTAGACTTGTTGCCAATTTGCAAAAATTTTATCGCAGGATGTGAAAAATGCTCTCTCTAAACAAAAATGAATCTACCCAACAATTTCTGGCTTTTCTGGAAGAATGGTTTGCCTCTCTGCCGGCTCTCTCCTTGCAGCAAGAAGGTTGGGATGCTCAGAAAACCGCTCTTATTTCTGTGGATTTGATCTGCGGCTTTTGTGATGAAGGTCTGCTTTCGTCACCGCGTGTGGCTGCGATTGTGGCGCCGGCTGTGACGTTGATGCAATTGCTGTGGGAAAACGGCGTGCGAGACTTTGTGCTTACTCAGGACAACCACCCACCGGATGCAGAAGAATTTTCTGAATTTGGTCCACATTGTGTGAGAGGTACGCGTGAAGCGGAGACAGTTGATGAGATCAAACAATTGTCATTCCACGATTCGATGACGGTGATCTTGAAGAATTCCATTCAGAGCGGGATGAATACAGAGTTGCATCAGTGGTTGGAAAGACATTCGCAGATTGATACTTTTGTGGTGGTGGGTGATTGCACGGATCTGTGTGTGTATCAACTGGCGATGGATCTGAAGCTACAGGCGAATGCCCGCCAGCAAAAACGGCGGGTCGTCGTGCCTGCCAATTGCGTCGATACCTATGATCTATCGGTTGAGAGCGCCAAAGAACTTGGCATCATGCCGCATCCGGGCGATCTGCTGCATCTATTCTTCCTCTACCATATGGCTTTGAATGGGATCGAGGTCGTAAAGGAAATCCAGCCTTGAATATGGAGGGTGACCGATATTAGACGTTGTCTGTCAGAGTCTGCTGCAGAACGGATTCAATCGGTGTATAGGTGAAGCCCAGGGTTTGTTCTGCATAAGCACCATCAACAAGTAAACCTGCCTGCCAGGTACGGGCATAATCAATCGAGAAATTCCACAAAGGCAGGCGGTTCTTTTTGTCAGCGCGCATGGTATTCATTTGCGCTATTAACAATGCCAGCCAATCCGGCAAGGTTAACCCTGGGGGTTTGACCTTCGCCAACTGGCATACTTGTTGTGTGAAGTTGCGATTGTTCAGATTTTCAGCGGCCAGTAAAAAGGTCTCACCCACGGTGCAAGGGTTTCCTACACACAATGCGATAGCTTCGGCAACATCTTCCATAACAATATAGGACATGTTGTGTTTACCAAAAGCATTGAAGGGAGGTATATTTTCTGTCAGGGATGAGAACAGCGAACCACCCGGCGATATGCCTTCTCTGGCGATCATCATTGCAGGTTGCAGGATGGTAACAGGCAGCCCGCCTTCTTCCGCGAATTTGTGTACAAAGCGTTCGCCGTAATATTTACTATCAGCGAAATGGCTCAACCGTACATCGCTATAGGTCG
>DSBE01000154.1 GCA_011053085.1 Chloroflexota bacterium | reverse complement strand
GTCTGTGAATAGCGCGGCAAGACTTTGATTGCCACATTGCGTTCCAGACGGGTGTCAAATGCCTGGTAGACCGCCGCCATACCACCCGCGCCGATGAATGTATCGATGCGGTAATGGGCAAAGCTGACCCCGGTGAGGCCCAGTTGTGATTTCAATTCCATGACAGGTTTCCACAGGAAAGGGAAGCAGGAAAGACTGATTTGCTTCCTGCTTCTATTCTAAACGATGCCGCAGCCAAATGGCAACCGGTTCTGTTAAGGTCGACAGGCTCCGATGTTTTGGAGCCTGTCTGCAGGGAAAAAAGGAGTAGAAAGGTGTAATTAATTACCACCATATCAACGATTGTTAAGTCTTCACGCCCTTACTTAATTGACCTGGAAGGTAGTGTCGCCAGTGGCGAAAAAGGCTGCGATCTGTTTGGCAGCCGCCACACCGGCGTTGATGTTGGCTTCCTGGGTCTGTGCACCCATCTTCTTGGGAGTGAAAAATACCCGTTCGGGATATTTTTGCAGCAACTCGTCTTTGCAATCGGGTGCGATGTCAGAAATATACTGGAAAAATGGCTTTTCCGCAAATATTTTCAACAGATCGGCCTCATTGATGATCTCTTTGCGGGCGGTGTTCACCAACACGCCGTTCTCGGGCAGGCGCGAAAGCAGGTCATAACCGATCGATTGGCGGGTGCTGGCGTTCAAGGGTATACTGAGGGATACATACTGCACGGTGGAATAGAGGGTTTCCACGCAATCCACCGCCGCTGCGCCGTGCTTTTCGCAATAACGCAGGCGTTTGCGGTAATCGAAGGAAACCACGCGCATGCCGAAGCCGTTGGCGATGGCAGCGATGCACTGGCCGACATTACCCAGCCCGTGAATACCCAGTGTTTTGCCTTTCAATTCCGTGCCGGTACCGCCGTTGAACTTGCCGCGCGCCTGGAAAAGCATCATGGCAATCGCCAGCTCTGCCACGGCGTTGCTGTTCTGCCCGGGGGTGTTTTCGACTACGATGCCGTGCGCACTGGCGGCGCTCAGGTCAATGTTGTCATAACCCGCCCCGGCGCGCACCACGATCTTTAACTGCGTTGCAGCTTCGATCACCGCCGGTGTCACCAGGTCAGAGCGCACGATCAGCGCGTCGGCATCGCTGACCGCTGCCAACAGTTCTGCCTCGCTGCTGTAGTTCTCCAACAAAACCAAATCATGCCCATGACGTACCACTTCAATACGCATCAGGTCAATGGCTTCGGAGTCAAAGGGTTTGCTGGTTGCAACCAATACCTTGCTCATCACATTCTCCTAATGGGCTTTTTCAAAGGCTTGCATGGCGTCAACCAGCACCTGCATGCTCTCCATGGGCAGCGCGTTGTAGTTGCTGGCACGGAAACCGCCCACCGAACGGTGGCCTTTGATACCGACAATGCCGTGTTCGGCTGCCAGGGCAAGGAACTCCTTCTCAAGTTCAGCATATTCGGGCGCCATCACAAAGGTGATGTTCATGCGCGAGCGCGAATCCGCCTCAACCGTGCCCACAAAGAACTTGTTGCGGTCGATCTCGTCATACAGCAGGGTTGATTTTTCGATGGCGCGTTTTTCCATCGCGGCCACCCCGCCGTTGGCTTTGATCCATTTCAATGTTTGCAGGGCGGTGAAGATGCACACCACCGGAGGCGTGTTAAAGGCGGAATCCTTGCCGACATGCGTGCGGTAATCTACCATCGAGGGCAGCGGGCGGTCCACCTTGCCCAGCGCATCTACTTTCACAATGGCGAATGTCAGCCCGGCAGGCGCCAGGTTCTTCTGCGCGCCGCCGTAGATGAGTGTGTACTTGCTGACATCTACCGGTCGCGAGAGTATGTCAGAAGACATATCGGCGATCAGCGGTACCGGCACAATCGGATCCTGCAGAATTTCGGTGCCGAAAATGGTGTTGTTGCTGGTGATGTGAAAATAGTCCGCATCCGCCGGCACTTCGTAGCCGGTGGGGATGTAGCTATAGTTCTTGTCGGCGGATGACGCCACCACCGTGACTTCGCCGAACAATTTGGCTTCTTTGATGGCCTTGGATGACCATGAACCGGTGTCCAGATAGGCGGCTTTGTGCTGCAAGAAGTTATAGGGCACATGGAAGAACTGGGTGCTGGCGCCGCCGCCCACAAAGATCACTTTGTAGCCTGCGGGCAGATCCATCAGTTCGCCGAACAGCGCCTCAGCCTGCGCCAGCGTTTCGATAAATTCTGCGCCGCGGTGCGACACTTCCAGAATCGAAAGGCCGGTACCTGCATAGTTCAGGATAGCATCCGCCGTCGCCTGAATGGCTTCTTGCGGCAAGATAGAAGGACCGGCATAGAAATTGTGTTTTTTCATTTTCATACCTCTTCGTAAGGTGAATTATAAGGTTGTGATATGGCTCATTGTGTATCACTTCTTATTATACAAGAAATGTGTGCAGTTGTCTGACGACTTCATGACAGCGCAGGCATTTCTCTGGCCAAAAATCACATTTCTATGCCATTGCATCCCAATATGGCTGGTGATTGAGGTTGGCGGCACACCAGCGGTAATGTCCGTCGC
>DSBE01000155.1 GCA_011053085.1 Chloroflexota bacterium | reverse complement strand
GCCGTGAGGAATGCCAACCTCAGCGGTGACATCCCCTTGCATGAGCGCTATCTGATCCTGGAAACGGTGGTCAGTGAAGAAACGAGCGGTACGCTCAGTCTGCAGGATGAACACGCCAGCGGAATAATTAACACGGTGAATCTGACCAATCAGCCTGTTACACTGCCAGCCGGCGTCATCGTGCAAACCAGTGACACAACACCGATCCAATTTATCACCACTGAGTCCGTTGAACTGCCGCCGCCTGTGGCTGGAGAAACAACAGAGAGCATTGGCATTGGCATACGTGCGGTAGAAGCAGGCCGCACCGGTAATGTTTCTGCCAACCGCATTGTGGCGGTACCGGGCGAATGGGGCGCTTCGATTTCCATCCGCAACCCGCAACCCACCAGTGGTGGTACCAACAAAACCGTACCCGCAACAACTGAACGTGACCAGACAAGGCTTCGTCAAATTGCCATGGATGCTTTACTGACAGAAGCCGAACAAGCTTTTGATGAACAAGCCCTGGAAGGCGGTTTCATCATCCTTGCTGCAACCATTGCCATTGATGAGGTCCTGTATGAAGAATGGCTTCCAGAGGAAGGCGAACCGGCAGATGAGCTTCAACTATCCACGCGAATACGCTTCAAAGCCGCCTACCTGGACCCGCAAGACCTGGCGACTGTCGCAGAACAGTTGTTAAACACCAGCCTGCCCGATGGTTTTGCGCCCCAACCCGACTCTTTGACCATCACCCCTGCCGGTGTCCCTTACAACACAGAGGGCGGAATGCGTTGGGAGGTAGAAATCACCCGCCATATTGTGCCTGCAATCAGCGCCAGCCAATGGCAGCCTTTTTTGGGCCAGAGCAAACAAGCGGTTCTTGCCTGGCTGACAGACGCTTATCCGGACGCCATCAGCATCCAAATTGCCAATGCGCCTGCCTTCTGGTGGTGGCTGCCAGTGTTTCTGCAGCGCATCGAGGTTGACATCACATGAACACCACCCCCGGACGCATTCTTGCTGTTGATCCAGGCGATAAACGCCTTGGTCTGGCGATATCTGACCCTTTGGGCATCATCGCCAACCCGCTCACGGTGCTTAACCATATCTCTCGCGACGAAAATGCCCGGCGCATTGCCCAAATGGCGCAAGAACAAGCGTCAGTCAGGATCATCGTGGGCCTGCCATTGAATTCGGAAGGTGAGATCGGCCCATCGGGGAAGAAGTCCGTGCGCCTTGCCAACGCCATTCGCAAATTCACCGACACTCCGGTGGAATTGTGGGACGAATCCGGCTCAACCAAAGCTGCCCAGCAAGCCTATATCCAGATGAATGTGCCCAAAAAGAAGCGCAGCGGTCACCTGGATCATATCGCTGCGACAATTATCCTGCAATCTTACCTGGATGCTCATGCTTCTGTTTCCCATTTTGAGAATGATTCTTTATAATCAATGTGCGAGAAATTATGAATTCTACTGACACAACCACCCGCCCTTTTTTCTTGATCGCCTTCATCGTCCTGTTTCTTTTTGTCATGGGGTTGATGCTGGTAACGATCCTGTTGTTCGTGCCAACCGCCACTGAGGAAATCTTCGGACCGCCGGCAAGCAACCAGAACCCGCTGCAAATCATCAGCCGCTCCACTGTATTGGTGTTAAATTACCAAGACCTAATAAAGCCAATTGGATCAGAAGGCATGACTTTTGACTTCGTAATTGTTGAAAATCAAACAGCCCGAGACATCGCACAAAACCTTGAGGCACAAGGATTAATAACGGACGCTAACCTTTTTATTAATTACCTGACTTATAAAGGCTTCGATAGAAACTTGAAACAAGGCACCTATACCCTGGAAGGCAAGATGACTGCTGTAGATATGGCCGAAAAGTTTCAAAACCCAACAATCACCTTCTCGATCCTTGCAGGCTGGCGTTTGGAAGAAGTAGCCAATTCGATCGCCTCCTATTGGCCGATCGATACAGCCCTGTTCCTCGACATGGCCAGGCACCCCCAGCAGTATGATATCACCTCACCCCTACCAATTGAGAATGGCCTCGAAGGACTGCTGCTTTCCGGTGATTACATCGTCGAGCGTAGCGCCGTCAATGAGAAACAAATCCTGATCGCCATGCTGACCGGCATGGAACGAAACTTAACGCCTGAATTACTGACTGGATATCAAAACAATGGGCTCAGTCTATACCAGACGCTCATCATGGCTTCCATGGTCGAAAAAGAAGCCCTATCACCCGCTGAGATGCCCCTGATCGCCTCCGTGTTCTACAACCGCATTGAGGCCAACATGCGTTTCCAATCTGACCCGACCGTGCAGTTTGCCATCGGGTATGACGAAGGCCAGCAGACATGGTGGGTCAACCCGCTGCCAGCCGGTTTTGACCAGATTGATTCCCCCTACAATACCTATCGCTACGAAGGGCTCCCCCCAACCCCCATTTGCGCGCCTTCCCTCAATGCCCTGCAAGCCGCCGCCAATCCTGCTGAAAGCGACTATTACTTTTTCCGTGCCAAATGTGACGGCTCGGGAGAACACAATTTTTCCCGCACCTATGAAGAACACCTGAATTT
>DSBE01000001.1 GCA_011053085.1 Chloroflexota bacterium | reverse complement strand
GCGTTGTTTGTCGTCCTGAGCGGAGTCGAAGGATCGAAACCGCCAAACACGAAAAATGTGCCAGCCATTTCGATTCCTCCGCTCCCTGCGGTCGGTGTGAAAGACAAAGGGGACATCCTTGTTCTTTTTATGGGTCAAACTCTGTATAATTAAAGAAATTCACATTTTCCATCTTGCATAATTCTGCGGGGACACTGTAGGAGGGATCCAGCATGCAAGAGTACATCGGCAAACAGATTGATCGCTATCATGTCATTGAGCGCCAGGGCATGGGCGGTATGGCAGTGGTGTACCATGCCTATGACACCCGCCTGGAACGGGATGTTGCGTTGAAACTCATCCGCACCGAAAACATCCCCCAATCACAACAGGAGCAGTTGCTCAAACGTTTTGAGCGTGAAGCCAAAGCCCAGGCAAAATTCTCGCACCCTCACATCGTGCCCATCCACGATTATGGCGAGGTGGATGGCATTCCTTATTTGGTGATGGATTATGTACGCGGCGGCACCCTCAAGCAGCTCACCGGCCAGCCGATGGCATACCGCCAGGCACTGCGTTTGGTGCTGCCCATTGCGGACGCGCTGCGTTATGCCCATGCGCGCGGGGTGATTCACCGTGATGTCAAACCCGGCAATATCCTCCTGAATGAAGAACAGCAGCCGCTGCTGACCGACTTTGGCATCGCCAAGCTGCTTGAAACCAATGAAGCCACCCTGACCGGCACCGGTGTCGGCGTTGGCACACCAGAATACATGGCGCCTGAACAATGGCACGGCAAGTCACTGCCGCAAACCGACATCTATGCCCTGGGGGTGGTCTTGTATGAATTGGTGACTGGCGTAAAACCATACCAGGCTGACACGCCTGCCGCGGTGGCGATCCTGCAAGCCACCGAAGCCCTTCCGCGTCCAGCCTCCTTTGTGGCCGGGCTGCCCGAATCGCTTGAGAACCTGATCTACAAAGCCCTGGCACGGGATCCGCAGGATCGTTACGCAAGCATGCAAGCCATGCAGCAAGCATTGCAAACCTTAATCGAAGAAAGCCCATCTATGATGGGCAACGATGATTACGAAGATGATGGCACCCTGGTCGTTGATCGCAATGTGATTAAAGAATCGCAAGTTGCACAGGCGTCTGATCGTATCCAACCCGCCAGCGGTGCAACCATCTTGCCGCCATCACAGGAGATACCCCCCCGGGCTGTTACTCTGGAGGCGGAGGCAGAAGAATCTGTAACTCCCAAAAAACGCCTGCCCGCCTGGCTGTTGTGGGTCGGTGCGGCCCTGATCGTTGTTGGTGTGCTGGCCGGTGTCTTGTTGCTCACAGGCAGGGACAAAGAACCACCGCTGATAGCGGCATTGCCGACCGAAACTGCATCCTATGCAGAGGTAAGTGAGATTAATCATACCCTCACAACCACACCTTCTCGGCAGCCAACCAGCAGCCCTACCGCCACCATTACCCAGGCACTCACCATCGTGCAAACCCCTACGCTGGGTATCGGCGCCACCAGGGTTCGTGAAGCCGACGGCATGCCCATGGTCTATGTGCCTGCGGGTAAATTCACCATGGGCAGTTCTGTTGAACAATTGACATGGTTAATCGAACAGGATTGGTGCCCTGGCTGTCAGCTTTCGCGGTTTGAGAGTGAAACGCCGGCTCATGAAGTGTACCTGGATGCCTACTGGATTGATCAATTCGAAGTGTCCAACACACAGTATGCTTTGTGCGTGGCCGAGGGCAACTGCAGCGCGCCGGCTTTGTTCAGCTCTCGCACGATAGGTGTGTACTACAGCAATGATGAATATGCCAATTATCCAGCGGTGCGTATCACCTGGCAGCAGGCGGTCGATTATTGCGCATGGGCTGGGGGGCAACTACCAACAGAAGCACAATGGGAAAAAGCAGCGCGAGGCATTGACGGGAGAATATTCCCTTGGGGTGATGATCCGCCAAGTTGTGAATTGAGTAACTTTGGCTTTCCAGACGCCTGTGTGGGCGAAACTACCGAAGTGGGCAGTTATCCGCGGGGGGCCAGCCCGTATGGCGCCATGGACATGGCTGGCAATGTGAACGAATGGGTATCAGATTGGTATTTCAGAGAGTATTATGCAGAAGCGCCGGACGAAAACCCGTCCGGTCCACTCAGCGGTGAAGGGCTGGGACATTTTCGTGTAATCCGTGGCGGTTCTTTTCGCGGAAATGCTAACTCAACGCGCACATCAGCCCGCAGTGTCGGCTTAGATAGTGCTAGCAATGCAGTATTTGATAACGGATTCCGCTGCGTGTTTATCGAAGCAGAACCATAATAATCTGTCATTAATAAAGGGTTGATAACCTGCTCGACAGGATCGATACGGAGTTTACGAGAATAAGCCAGGTGTCGAGAAGACCATTTCACGCCCTGCGGTCGGTCGGAAAGACAATATCAATGAACACGTAGGGGCAGGGCTCGCCCCTGCCCGTAAAAAAGCTGGTTTCACGATTCAAAGGATCATAACCACGTGGCATTATCATCGCATCCGACGGCGTAACATCCCCAACCGTTTCGATTCCTCCGCTCCCTGCGATCGGT
>DSBE01000341.1 GCA_011053085.1 Chloroflexota bacterium | reverse complement strand
GATCAACCCACTGCTGCACCGTCTTTCACTTCAATCCTTTCTCAACAGGCAGGATGTGGTGTTCTTTGAGTGGGTGGGTGAGAACCTCGTATTGGCCAGTCAGTTGCCGCACAGGGCAAAGATTATTGCCCGATTGCATTCTTGGGAGCTTTTTCACCACGCAAAGCGGGTGAACTGGCAGGCGGTGGATCGGCTCGTATTGGTCAGCCAGGCGAAGCAACGCCAATTTAATGAGAGATTCCCAGGCAACGAAGAGAAAATAATGGCGCTGCCGGCTGGAAAATCATTGGACCACTTCTCACCAAAACCACATTCCTTCTCTGGCAAGATTGCGATGTTAGGCCATATAATTGATGTAAAGCGTGTCTATGAGATGGTACTCACACTGGCAGAGTTGCACAAGCGAGGGTTTATTTTTACCCTGCATTTGGGGGGTGAGCCTAAGGAAGGTTACAACAATCAGCGGTATTACGCCAGTGTGCTTAGCCTCGTGGAGAAACTCGGGCTTCGCAAACATGTGTTTTTCGATGGTTACGTCGATTCTGCGCAGTGGCTGCCCGAGATGGACATTTTTATCTCGAACAGTTATTGGGAAGGGCAGCAAAATGCTTTGATCGAAGCCATGGCGGCCGGCTGTTACAGTCTCAGCCATGTTTGGGATGGCGCGGAAGAAATCCTGCCAGAAGAGAATCTTTTCACCACGGAAACATCATTGGTTGAGAAGATTCTTTCCTATGCTGCACTGTCAGAAGGAGAGAAAGAAGAACGCCAAAATCAAATGAGGGCGATTGCGATTGAAAAGTATGGCCTCCAGGATTTCATTGACCGCTACCATGCTTTGATTGAATCGGTGATTCGTTAGTTTTTTGAATTTTATGGATACAAAATGATTCTGTGGGTGGAACTTCAGTAATGAGGAGTGGGTGATGAAAGTCGACATTTTTGGCTTGGGCTATGTAGGCTGTGTGATGGCAGCCTGCCTTGCGAACGACGGCAACCATGTGGTGGGCATTGACATCAATCCATTGAAGGTGGAGATGATCAATGCCGGCCAATCACCCATCATCGAACCCGGCCTGGCTGACATGATCCGACAAGGCAGACAGTCGGGCAAGCTAAGTGCAGACATGGATGCCAGAGCGGTGGTGCTGGAGAGCGATATCAGTTTGATCTGTGTGGGAACGCCCAGCAACGACAACGGAAGCCTCAGGCTGGATTATGTCGATAATGTTTGCCGGCAAATCGGAGAAGCTTTGCGTGAGAAAGATAGTTATCATGTAGTGGTTGTGCGCAGCACGGTGCTGCCCGGCACGGTGGAAGAAAGGCTTATTCCGATCCTTGAACGCGCCTCAGGCCGCAAAGCCGGTGTGGACTTCGGGGTTTGCATGAATCCTGAATTCCTGCGCGAAGGCTCCGCGATCAAGGATTATTACCATCCGGGCATATTGGTGATCGGCGAACTCGACCAGCGCAGCGGTGATTTGCTGGCACCGCTCTATGAACCGATTGAGGTACCGTTGACTCGTACTGCCATTCGCACCGCTGAAATGGTGAAGTACACCTGCAATGCCTTCCATGCCCTGAAGGTGGTTTTTGGCAATGAAATCGGCACACTGGCCAAGGCGAACGGGGTTGACGGGCAGGAAGTGATGGATATCATCTGTCAGGATAAACAACTCAATATCTCGACCGCTTATCTGCGCCCCGGCTACGCCTTTGGCGGTTCTTGCCTGCCCAAAGATCTGCGCGCCATTTTATACCGTGCCAAAGAGCTGGATGTGGAGTTGCCCATGTTAGGAACCCTGCTGCAAAGCAATCACCAGCACGTAGAAATGAGCATTAAGATGGTGGAACGAATCGGCAAACATAAGATAGGTGTGTTAGGGTTGAGTTTTAAGGCGGAGACCGATGATGTGCGTGAAAGCCCGGTGATTACGTTGATTGAAACTTTGATCGGCCGGGGATACCAGGTGCGTATCTATGACGAAAAGATACAGCTTGCCCGCCTGGTTGGTGCGAACAAGGCTTTTCTTGAAAAAGGCATCCCCCATATCACCACACTGATGTGCGCCACCATGGAGGAGTTGATCGATCAGTCTGAAGTACTGGTGGTGGCGAACAGCGCTGCTGAATTCCGGCAGATAGGTGAAAAGATGAAACCCGGGCAATTTTTGATCGACCTGGTAGGCATTGCTAAGGCGGCAGGAAGCCAAATAGAGAATTACGAGGGAATTTGCTGGTGAAAGACAACCAGGTGGTTAAACAGACAGGCAGGAAAGAGCAGGCACCAATTCGTTATGTGGTGTATCGCTATCAACATCATTCGCCCCATTCAGGGTATTCACGCCTGGCAGAATATGGCTTCAAGATAAATCATGCAGAAGTGATCCGCCTTGAAAAGCCCCTGCCGAAATGGTTGATTCGCGACCGTATCTACTGGTTTCTGGCGAAGGGCACACCGGGTTACACCCGTGAAGCCATGGCGGCGGAGTTAACCGTGGCGAGCCGTATGCTGAGTGAAAAAGATGCTATTTTTCATTTTCTCTATGGGGAAACTATCTACCATTACGCTGGATTGTTAAG
>DSBE01000223.1 GCA_011053085.1 Chloroflexota bacterium | reverse complement strand
GGATTGAACCATCAGGTGAGAGCAGGATATTGTCTGTTGATAGGTCGCCGTGGACATAGGCGCTATCTGCTGTCAATGCATGTATCAGATGCTGGTCGTTGATGATGGGGAGGAGGGTGGCACAATCTTGTGAGTTGAGGTGTCCATCTGGGCATTGCTGAATGAGCGTATGCAGCTTTTCAATGAGATGGTTAAATTGTCGTTGAAAGGCTTGCGGGGTGCAAATATCCAACCGATGGGGCAGGTTTTCTTGCGGCAATGAATGAATCACATGCGTCAATCGTTCCATCAGCGAGAGGGCGCCGTCGACGCCTAATTGCTCCAAGGTCGGATGGCTGCCGCTGAGTTTTTGGTAAGCAAAGCATTGAAAGGGGTGCTCATCATACAGGATCACAGCAGAGGGTATTGCTGGATGGAGGACTTGTTTGTAGAAATCACCCTCAATGGTCAAAGGTTCGCGGATAGATTTCACCATCCAGACAGCCCCATTTTTTAAGATAATTTCTTCGACAGCCGATAACGGCCATTCCTGCACCATTCGACGGGTAAGCATGTCCTGTCGGAAATGGTTCGCAAGTTCAATTGCATCCAGCAAAAGCAAATCAAAATAGGGGTGTTTGTGCATAAGGGTCCTGATCATGAAGAACGGTTTCGGTAAGTGAGTGTATTGTAATGCCAATCATCGAGCCCATGACAGTCAATGGTGTTCATGGTACACTTACCTGCGTTATCCATACCGGTGTCATTGAGAAAAAACAAGTTGTCTTCAAATATGTAGAACAACAAACATGAGCGTACAACCAACAAAAAGCAAACCGACCAGCACAAAAGATGATTTTAATTTCAATTCATTAAAGACAATGATCCTGGAATCTGGGGTCTGGGAGCATCTGAATGAATTGCGAAAGCGTATTGTCTATGCAGTGATCGGATTGGCTATCACTACCGCGGCCTCCTTTATTTTCACCGAGCAAATATTGGCATTTCTGGCACAACCGGCTGGCGGTATTGGTGCTTTGCAGGCAATTCATGTAACTGAGACCATCGAGGCCTACATGCGTATATCGTTGATGTCTGGCTTAATTTTTGCCTTACCTTGGATTTCATACCAGGTATTGGCATTTGTTTTGCCAGGTCTCGAAGCCCATGAAAAGAAGTGGGTATATATGGGTATCCCCGCTATCACGGTGTTGTTTTTATCTGGTGTAATATTCACCTATTACATCATGCTGCCGGCAGCTATCCCATTTTTGCTGCAATTTCTTGGAATCAACACTGTCCCACAGGTGTCTGATTACGTAAATTTCGTCACCTCATTGATGTTCTGGGTGGGGGTTGCTTTTCAGATGCCATTGATCGCATTTGTGCTGGCGAAACTGCGCATATTGAAGGCAGTGCATCTTTCCTCACAATGGAGGATCGCCATTGTGGCCATCGCGGTGGCAGCTGCTGTGATCACGCCCACTGGTGACCCGATCAACATGGGATTATTAATGCTGCCGCTCTCAGTGTTATATGGCTTGAGTATCCTTCTGGCATGGCTTGCCAGACGCAACGAAACCGATTAGAATTAGGACTGATCAATCATTGAACAAAGGAGAGTACTGTAAATGTTAGCTGGTATGAAAGGTTGGGAGTGGATCATCATTCTCGTGATTGTTTTATTGGTTTTCGGGGTTGGCCGCATTGGAAAACTGGGCGGCGAACTTGGTTCAGGCATCCGTGCATTCCGCGAAGGCCTCAAAACTGATGAACCGCAAGATGATGTAGAAAAAGAAGTTGAAGAAACTGCAGCCGAAGAGAAGCCAAAAAAGAAGAAAAAGAAGAAAAAGAAGAAAAAAGCTAAAGAAGAATCAGAAGAATAGAATCACTATAGATATCTGGTGGTTACTGATTCATAAAGAAGTAATCCTATGACCTTTCTGAACTTCGGGATACTGGAAATTATCCTCGTCCTGGTCGTTATGATCATCTTCCTGGGTCCCGAGCAGGTGGTTGATATGGCGGGCAAGTTTGGGCGCTTTATTCGCAAGATAACCCGTTCAGAATTCTGGACAACTGTGCGTGATACTTCCAAAGAAATCCGTAATATTCCCAAAACCCTGGTAGAAGAAACCGGCTTGGAGGAAAGTATCCAGGATATCAAACAAACCACTGATGAACTACAGGGCCAATTGGGCGAGGTTCAAAATGAACTATCCAAAGAAGCATCGGTTCAACTGGAGGAGTTTGAAAAAACCAAAGACGATCTTGACGGCGCTATCCAGGAATTAAGGAAGCGCACCAAAGAAGAATAAACAAACCGAATCCAGACAAATTTTGCGAAACCGTAATAAATATAACAAAAAAGAGGGCGAATTTGCTCTCTTTTTTGCTTCTTCGGGAAGGGATTAATCGTTTTCGGTTTCGGTAAGAGTGCGGATTCTCAATTCTGCATTCTTCAGTAAATCGGCACAATGCTGGGCGATCTTCTGCCCCTGTTCATACAAGGCAAGTGAATCATCCAGGGTCTGGTTGTCGTTTTCCAACTGGTTAATGATGTTCTCAAGCGCCTGGATGGCTTCTTCGTAATTCATCTCTTCGAT
>DSBE01000030.1 GCA_011053085.1 Chloroflexota bacterium | reverse complement strand
TAGCTGGCTGCCAGGGTGGGATCCTCGGGGCTGGCGGGAAGCGTATCGATGGCGACCGGGTCACCGGCCAGCATGCCGGGTTCCAGGGTAAAGTAACCGCTCTCCTGCACGCTTTGCACACCACGCAGCCTGCCTAATTCACCAACGGCTTCCTCTGAAAGCCCCTTGACGATGGCGATGCCAACCGGGTGGGTGAAATCCACGGTGCCACCGAGGGATTCCACACGGGTTCGGAAATTTCTGGGCGCAGCATTATTGAACATCACGATGTGGGAATTACCTGGCACGGTCTCATACAGCGATCCCGCGTAGGTGGGTGATGCCAACAGTCCGGTCAACAGCATCACCAGGGTGAAGATTAGACTTAAATACAAATAGCGTTTCATTTTATTCTCCTTTTCAACTGGGGTAAATGAATTTATGAGGGGATATTGAAATCAACAGTGTCTATTAATTATACAGAAAAAAGTGTTTGTATGAAATATTTTTAATGTTTCATAGTAATGGATGATAATTTGAACTCAAAAGGAAGGTTTATTCCTTTGTGGTTTCACCAACGCTTGTTTCTGCCAGGCGCTTTCCTTCATACGGGTTATAGACAGTCACAGATGGCAAGTTGAATGAATCAATGCCATCCATGGTGATGTAATAGAACAACTCATAGGTTCCTGCCGAGACGTTGGGCGCGAACCAGTAGATGGTTTGATGCCATTCATCGATCAGAGCCTCGAAATTGTCAGGGCTGGTGCCTAACGCAAGCGGGTTCTCTGGTACGATGTGGATTGGATGCGCACCAGAAAGCACCCCTTCGATATTCCATTCAGGAGGCAGAGGTAATGTGACCAGCAGGTACTGCTGATCAGCTTGGGCTGTCAGTGTGATCCTGCCTACAAAGAAACCTGACAGGTCGGCCTCTTCCAATGACTCAACGGGTGTACAAAAACCGGGTCGGCAATTGTCAAAGGTATCATAGATGGCATGTTCGACACTGACTCCTGTGATGGGTGGATTTTGGTCTTCTGCTAAGGGGGTTACCACAAAATAGAGAGTCCCATCACCCTCGCCGCGTGAAAGGGAAAGCCAGGGGGTTTCATAGTCGATCTCGGTGATGAATGTCAGTCCATCTTGCTGTTCAATCGAAGCTGCATTTCCTTCATAGATCACTTCTGCGTTGGCGGTTACAGACAGGTCATAGGTGCTGCCTATGCTGTTGGTAGAAAGATATTGAGCGAGTACGGTCATGGTTAAGGCATCTGCGATTGAATTCAGGTTAGTCTGGTGGAACAACCTGCGCTGGATGAGGGATTGAATCATCTCACCAGCTAAGACAGCGTCGATTTGCGATTTTTGCACAGCCGATGTTACCAAAGCCAGGGTTGTGTCGATGGAGTTAAACAGTGGAAAGGCGGAATCAGGTGCAAAGAAAATACCGATTTGGTCGTACAGGGACTGATTCTGTATCTGTTCGATCAACGCCTGCTGATGTTGACCGGTATCACCCTGTTGGGTGAGTGCCATCAGCAAGAATGATTGCCCAACGATAGAGAGTGAATTAACTTCCTGCAAAAACATTGAAAAATCTTGTTGCTGCAAGCGCAGATTCTGGATCAGGTAACGCTGTAAGATTTGGTAATTTGTATCTGTAAAGGTCTGCGATTCGATGTAAGTCAGTACACTGTTTTTGGCGGAGGCTGGCAGCTCGTCATGCTGCTGTGCCGTAACCAGAGCCAGGGTAACATAGGCGGTCAAGTCCGGGTCAGAAGTCTGGTTATGTTCTGCAAATGACCAGCCGCCATCTGGCTTTTGGAGTTCGACCAGGTCATCGAGAAACTGGTTGATAGCATGCACGTCAGAAGTTGTGGAGAGACGTAATATGTGAGAGGCGAGACCTTCCGGATGATTGATTCGGGGAATATCTCTTGCGGCCAAATAGGAAAACACCTGTGCTTCCGATGGCAATAGTGTGATCTGCCATTCTGATGAGGTCTGGCTGGCTGGCATCGGAAGAATGATGTTTTGTTGTGAGGGGGATGATAACAAACCACTAACGAAGGGCTGCCGGCGAGATTTGCTATTTGAGGAGTTTAGCGTGTCCTCTTGTGATTGGCCTGCGATATTAAGATGCGCATAGCCAATGGCGAGGTCGTCGGATCTGGCAATCAGGTGAGCCTGGTAATTGGAAAGACCGCTTTCCAGCGGGAACGCAATGAAGGCGGTGCCGTTTTCATCTGTCGACAGATTTGTCAGGAAGATTGCTTGTTCGGCAGGAAGCGGTGACACGTCCATCAGTGTGTCAGGTGGTGAAGCAAATGGGCTTTGATTCATCGCAGATGAAAAAAGATGATCAGAAGACCATGGCAGACTGCGTATGTACTGGTCGAGTTGATGAGCGAATGAAGCAGAGGGAAATCCCGAAAAATTCTCTTGGAACCACACCTGATCCACGCCTGTTTGCTCTGCCCAATCAGATGGCAGCAGTAAGAAGGAATAATTGGCTTGCACCGGATTCCCTTCATTGTCTGTGACCGCCAGGTTAAGCGTCGCATTTTTTTGGATAGCGTTGAGGTCAAATACAGCCTCAATAGT
>DSBE01000137.1 GCA_011053085.1 Chloroflexota bacterium | reverse complement strand
TGGACGACGGACGCCTTGAACATCTTCTTTTCATTAATATGTCCATGTGGATCATGAACCCGCGTGAAAGTTCGCCCTGGTTCCAGATTAAAGCTCTGCACCCCCACACCGTCAACATCATGCAGCATTTTTGTGGTGATGTCGCTGCAGTGCAATGCTTTGTCACCCACTCGCCTGCCCGCACCATATGGACGACGGCGCAGTTCAACATGCAGTTCAAGAACGGCGTAGTCGGCTCACTCACCGGCAGTTATGAGATCGAACGCGGCCACCCGATGGAACGCTGCGAGGTGGCCGGCACCGGTGGCAGGTTCGTGATCGATGATATGTGGCGCGAAGCCACACTCTATCCCGCTGGTGGAGCTCTTAAAGAAGTCTACACCAATCCCGTATTCGGCGGTTACCGTGATTTTGATGACACCTTCCGCTGCCGCATCCACACCTTTGTCGACCAGGTGCGTACCGGAACTGCCCCCGAAGACATCGACGGCTCCGGGGTAGAAGGATTGAAAGCACAAAAAGTGCTGGCAGCCGCCATAGAATCCGTAGAAAAGAAAAAAATAGTATATCTGGATTAGCAACTTAAAGGAGCAGCCATGAAGATCGGTTTAAATTCGGTATTATTCGGCGGGTATGACATGGACACCGCCTTCCGCGTCACCAAAATGGCAGGATTTGACGGCATTGAATTGTCCGCCATCCCCGGCATGAGCGACCATCTGGTCATTGAACAGTGGCGCGAGCTGGCGCCTGCCATCAAACAACTCGGCAAAACCTATGAGCTGGCATTACTTGCAATGGAGCAGCCCTCCAGCCGTGACCTGGCGCGCATGGAGCAGGCCATGCAGGCCGCCGTTGAGATCGGCATCCCCATCATCAACACCGGCCCCGGCGGAAAATCAGAAGATGCGCAGGAATGGCAGCCAACTGTCGATGCCCTCGGCGCTTGCGCGCAATTGGGTGAGAAATTCGGCGTGACCCTGTGCGTCAAAGCGCATGTCGGCGCCAGCATCTACAACACACCCACCACCCTCAAGATCATGGAGGCTATCTCCTCACCCGCCTTCGGTATAGACATGGACCCCAGCCATATCTGGCGCGGCGGAGAAAACCCGGTGGAAGCCATCGCCGCAGTGATTTCCCGTGTCAAGCATGTCCATATCCGCGACTGCAAAGGCCGCCAAATGAATCCTGGCCCGCCTGAGATGCAAGCCAACGGGCGCGGCGATATCGACCTGGTCGGCTACATCCGCGTGCTGCATGAAAACGGCTATACCGGACCCGTTGACCTGGAAGTGATTGGCGCCAAAGAGTATGACCTGCTGCAGTGTGCGGTCATCGCTGCCGAAACCCGCGGCCATCTACAGGCAAGCTTGCAGGCTTGCGGCGCTCGATAGTTTATAACCGGAATGATCACATACTTGATGGGCACACCGGTCAACTGGTGTGCCCATTTGCTTCCTAAAGGAATATGATGAACAAGCCTAACCTGTTATTTATTTTTGCTGATCAAATGCGCGCTTCCTCACTGGGATGCATGGGGCAGGAAGCCGTTTTGACTCCGCACTTAGACTCACTGGCTGAACAGGGCTTGCTCTTCACAAATGCCATCGCCAACTCGCCTGTCTGCACCCCTTCACGTGCTTCTATGATCACCGGGCGCCATGCCCTGTCTGCGCGCTGTTTCTTGAATGACATCAGGCTGCCAGCCGACAACCCCTCCATCGCGCGTGCGTTCAACCGGGCAGGATACCACAGTGCCTATATTGGCAAATGGCATCTGGATGGCATCAGCCGTCATATGTTTACACCACCCGAGCGGCGGCACGGTTTCGATCATTATTGGGCAGCATATAATTGCCACCATAATTACCTCTCACCAAAATATTACCTGAATGACGACCCAAACCTGGTTCGCGAGGCGGGATATGAGCCTGAAATCCAAACCAACCTGGCGATTAAATATCTGCATGAACATGGCGCCCAGCCATTCAACCTCTGGCTGTCATTTGGCACCCCGCATGATCCCTATGATCAGGTACCGCAGGAATATCTTGACCTATATCCGCCAGAAAAACTCTCATTGAGACCCAATGTCCTCAGCCCTGACCGGCAGGCGATCGCAGGCTATTATGCCCATATCAGTGCCATTGACGCCTGTGTCGCCCGTCTGCTTGAATCACTTGAACAATTGGGGTTGTCTGACAACACTCTGGTGGTGTTCACCTCTGATCACGGTGACATGCTCTGGTCTCACATGCTTCGCAACAAACAACTTCCCTATGAAGAAAGCATTCACATTCCGCTGATCATGCGAATACCATGGCTTCCGAATGCCACCGGCACCAATGAATCGTTGATCAGTGTCATTGACCTGGCCCCGACCTTGCTGGGTTTGTGCGGATTAACAGTACCCACCGAAATGCAAGGCTGTGACCTTTCCGGCTGCCTGCAAGGCATGAATCATTTTGAACAACCTTCGGTATTCATTAATAACTATGGCGCTTTTGACCAGGCGCGCGGGTTGCAGCCTTGGCGCGGGGTACGCACCCGCCATTACACCTATGCCAGATGGCTGCAGGGCAGCTCT
>DSBE01000077.1 GCA_011053085.1 Chloroflexota bacterium | reverse complement strand
TTAATGAGCAAATTAAAAACGAACTGTATTCCGCTTATTTGTATCTTTCCATGGCGGCTTATTTTGAAGACCAGAACCTGCCCGGTATGGCAAAATGGATGTATGGCCAGGCCAAAGAAGAACAGGAACACGCCATGAAATTCTTCCGCTTCATCGTGGAGCGTGGCGGACGTGTGGAACTGCATGCCATTGACAAACCTGATTTCACCTTCGAGAGCCCCCTGGCAGTGTTCGAGAAATCACTTGAACATGAAAAACTGGTCACTTCGTTGATCTACAAACTGTACGAGATCGCACTGGAAGAAAAAGATTATCCTGCGCAGGTCATGCTGCAGTGGTTCATCGAAGAACAGGTCGAAGAAGAGGACAATGTCACCGGCGCGATCGAAATGTTGAAGATGACCGACGGCAAGCCCTACCAGCTGCTCATGCTGGACGGCAAATTCGGCGCGCGCTAAGACGCACCGCTTAACGAAACACATACCTCTCTGATAGGTGCGCCCGAAAGGGCTGCCGCCTTGAAAGAGATCTCAGTCCAATGATTATCACAGCGGCGGTGAATCCACCGCCGCTGTGAAATTATAGATCAACCGCTATATCCTCATAGTGGCCAATCCATGCAGTTGCGGCAGATCTACCACAACTACACAACCATATCCGCTTTCACTCACCCAGCGTTTTGTTTATTGAATCGACAGGCAAGGGTAGTTATATATGAGTTTCTATTTTTATTTTCCTACCATAATACAATAGCCTCTTATCAGACCTTAACATACGGTTGTCCGACAATTTCAAGCAGAACACCCCTGAACAGGGTTTCATGGCTATAATAGATTTAGTTGCCATCGTTCACAACCCAACGCAAACAAGGAACAGGAATACAACTCATGCAGGTTTTGGTCACTGGCGCAGCAGGATTTCTCGGTGCCGCTCTGGCAAACACACTGGCAGCACAGGGGCATCAGGTGATCGGGTTGGACAATATGTCCACCTCGTCGCCCAACGAACTCTCACCCAATATCCACTTCACGCGCGGTGATATCAATGACCGCCCCAAACTGTGGACGCTGCTGCAAGATGTGGATTGCGTCTATCACCTGGCGGCACGTGTGCTGGTGCCTGAATCCGTTCTCTACCCCGCTGAATATAACCTGGTCAACACCGGCGGCACAGTCAACCTGATGGAGGCAGTGCGTGATGCCGGGGTGAGGCGGGTGGTGTTCATCTCCTCCGGTGCCATCTACGGCAACCAGGAAACCCAACCCCTCACCGAAGAAGCCCTGCCCAACCCCAAATCACCCTATGCCGTCTCCAAGCTGGCGGCAGAATATTATGTGCGCACCATCGGCCAGCTGGCCGGTATCGAAAGCGTATGCCTGCGGGTGTTTAATGCCTATGGCCCCGGACAGCAGATCCCGCCCTCCTACACCCCCGTCATTCCCAGTTTCCTCAAGCAAGCCCTGCAGAAAGGCACCATCGTGGTGCACGGCAGCGGGAGCCAGACCCGTGATTATGTCTATGTCGATGATGTCGTACAGGCCATGATCACCGCTGGCATGGCACCCGATATCGACGGCGAGATTATCAATGTCGGCAGCGGAATTGAAACCAGTATCCTCGACCTGGTCACACTGGTGTCACAACTGGCGGATTTTGAACCCGAAGTCATCTACAACCCGCGCCGCGGCAGCGGACCGACGCGCATGTGCGCCTGCCTGAAGAAGGCAGAACGCCTGCTGGGTTACCAACCGCGTATCAGCCTGCAGGAAGGCCTGCAGCGCACCATACAACTGGACACCAACCTGCGCACCAATGGGCAAAATCATCACTGATCCCCTGCCGCAAAGCTTTTACCTGGCCCCACCCATCACCTGCGCCCGTGACCTGCTGGGCAAACTGGTAGTGCATCAGATCGACGGGCAGCGTGTCAGCGGCATCATCATCGAAACCGAAGCCTACGACGGCGAAGAAGACCTGGCCTGCCATGCCCGCAGCGGCAAGACCCGCCGCAATGAACTGCTGTATGGCGCGCCTGGCATCGCCTATATCTATTTCACCTATGGATTGCACTGGCTGCTGAACGCCGTCACTCGTGCCGAAGGCGAACCGGCGGCAGTGCTCATCCGCGCAGTAGCACCGCTGGCGGGCGCCGACTTCATCGCCCGCCAGCGCGAGGGCCAGCCGCGGCGCTTATGGTGCAATGGCCCCGCCAAGTTAACCCGTGCGCTGGGCATCGACGGCTCTCAGCACGGGCTGCCGTTGTATGACCCGGCCAGCCCCCTGCGCATAGAACCCGGCATCGAAATCACGTCCGATATCATCCACAGCGGTCCGCGCGTGGGCATTGATTACGCCCCGGAGCCCTGGCGCTCGATCCCCTGGCGGCTGTGGGTCTCACCAAAGGACCTGACACTCCCCCTCATATAAAAAAAAGGACTGACAATTGTTCGCCAGTCCTTTTCGCGATTTATTGTTCGTCTACTACTCTGTATACGGCATCCACAGCGGGCTCATTTGCACCAGGGTGTTGTTGGTCAATCGCACCTGGTTACTGCCATCACTGTTCATCGTCCACACATTGGTGTTGCCGCC
>DSBE01000024.1 GCA_011053085.1 Chloroflexota bacterium | reverse complement strand
TCTGATTAAGTTTAAGGTTGTGAATCGCAATAATGGCGAGAGTGTCAGCTAGGGCAAATTTTTTGAAGAGCCCCAGGAAAATGCGCCAGGCTGCGCTGACAAGGTTATTCCTATCTGGTAATGGCATGTCCAGGTTCAGTTCTTCTGAGAAATGTTGAATCCTGTCGATTGGACCCGCTGATAACGATGGAAAGAAAATTACATAATTCATGTAGTCTGCCAACCCAACACCACTGAGGCGGTTAGATTGGTAATCTTTGATGGTGTGAAGCAAGCGAAATATGACATAGGAAATGCCCAGCCAGCGGATGTCAAAGCGAATGTTGGATGAAAATGACTGGTTTTGCATCACACCAATTTGTTTCGCAGTCCATTGATTAAGGGTTGGGCTTTTCAAAATGACCAGCAGAATGATAAAAAATATTAAGAAGACTATGCCCAACCAACGATTGGTTTTTGCTTCTTGATTCCTGAGTAACCAGAAAAATAGAAACAGGCCAACGACAGAAATCAGCAGAAATGACAAAGCCGGAGGCCTGGAGGCAGTGATAATGCCGGTTAGGCCAAACCATCGGGTGGCATTGATGATGAAAAGACACCCAAATGTGATAGCCAATGCCAAAAGATTCTCTTTGTGATAGCGGTTTTCAGGAGGAGTGATGATGAACCAGCTGAGCAACGTAAGCAAAAGCAGAATTGTCGGCAGGTAAAAATCAAGATAACGGATGGGCGAAAGTGGTTGAAGCCAGTAAAGAAAAACTATACTGGTCGTCAATAGCAACCATTTCCGGATGTTTGATACCGGAAAATAACGAATAACCAGGGCGGCCAGGATAAAAATGAGGATCTGCTGGTAATCCATTTAGAAACCCTGATATATCCATTGAGGCGAAGCGTCACTGGTCAGTATGATGATCAGGATCAACATCAAGCACAGCAGGATAGCAAGGCCATTTTCACGTGTAAATATATACCTGGCAAAGAAAATTTTTACTGCTGACCACATAACAGCCACTCATTGGCCTCTTTGCGAACGATGAAGTTACGGTTGGACAGGTCAATTTTTTGCTGCTCCTCATTGTAAGTCGCTAAGATACTGCCCTGACAATTGACAATTGCCGAATTTTGGTCCTCGGAAACGACAGTACAAGACAAATCTTCCAACACGGGGTTAACAGCAAGGAAAGAATCCATCTCTAAATAGGCGTCAAACTGCCATTCTTCGCAAACAATTTGCGGTATGAGCGCATCATTTTGCTCGACAATGGCATTGAAGTACGTTTCAACCACCTGAACAGCGGGGGGTTGCTGTGCACAGGCGCTTATTATCAGCCCGAAAATAAATAAAATGGTGGTAAGTCTGAGAATTCTCATCATTTCTCCAATCAGATTAAGTGTGACCATTATATTATACTTATCAGCGAACTTCGAAACCATAGTAAAGGAAACTGTCTATATGCGTTTACTACATGAACGTCAACAGGTATTGGATTATTGTCGGAAGATGATCGATCATAAGCTCACCACCGGATCAGGCGGCAACATCAGCATTTATAACCGCGAGGAAGGACTGATCGCAATCAGCCCTGGCAGCATGGATTACTTCAAGATAAACCCGGAAGATATCATGGTTGTTTCTCCACAAGGGGCTGTTGTGGAAGGCAAAAATAAGCCCTCCAGTGAGATGCAATTTCATCTTGCCCTGTTTCAACAACGAATGGATGTAAATGCTGTCATTCATTCACATTCTGTGTATGCCACAGCTATGGCTTGTTTACGCAAGCCTATTCCTCCGTTACATTATCTGGTGGGCTTGATCGGTGATTGTGTGCCAGTGATAGAATATGCTACCTTTGGTACTGGTGAGTTGGCGGAAAATATCGCCAAAGGTATTGGTACCTACAACGCTGCTCTGCTTGCCAACCATGGGGTTGTGTCGGTCGGCTCGGATATTGACCTATGTTTCATCATCGCAGAACATGTGGAATTATTGGCGCAGATGTATCTGTTCGCCAGTGCCGCAGGCAGCCCCGTACTTCTGCCGGCGGAGGAAATGACAGTGCTGCAAGACAAATTCCAGCAATATATCTTCAAGACCAAAGACGTTAAGTGATGAGTAAAAGCAAACTATTTGTCATTTTATTTTTAACTCTCCAAGTTTTTGTGATATTGGGAGCCTTCGGCCTGGGCTTCATCATCGCAGAGAGAATCAGTCGGTCACCGTCCGCCTCGTTCCCGGTGCTTGACGAGGCTTTTTCATTGATAAATCAATATGGCTTAAGAGAAATTACCGACGACATGCGTATAGAATATGGCATGATCCGCGGTTTGGTTCAGGCGTATGGCGATCCTTTTACCAACCACATCGAGCCTGCCCAGCATGAATTGCAAACCAACCAATTAACAGGTTCTTATGGCGGCATTGGTTCATTGATCGAAATACGCGAAGATGGCCATTATTACCTGCTCCCCTACCCCAACTCGCCAGCCAGTAATGCAGGCCTCGAACAGCATGATCGGCTATTCAGGGTGGAAGGAAAATTGATAACAGATTACGCAAACCTGGATGAGATCATCGCAGATATTCGCGGAGAAGTCGATACGAATGTTTCCATC
>DSBE01000108.1 GCA_011053085.1 Chloroflexota bacterium | reverse complement strand
GCCGCCAGCGCCATGACCCATGACAATGGTTTGGTCGTGGGGAAGCGGCAGGGGGCAAACTGCACCCTCTATCACGGGATAAGCAGATTCGGTCATCGTTATCCTTCTCGACTGCGCGCAAAGTTGTAGTAGGCGGCGCAGGCACCTTCAGAAGAGACCATGGTAGCGCCCAGCGGGTTGCGCGGGGTGCATTCTTTGCCAAAAGCCGGGCATTGGTGCGGTTTTTTCAGACCCTGCAGAATCTGTCCTGCGATGCAGATGTCGGATTCCTGGGTGACAATATGGGCCAAAGAAAAGCGTTTTTCGGCATCATATTGCGCATAGGCTTGCCGTAAGCGCCAGCCTGATTGCGGGATCATGCCGATCCCGCGCCATTGACGGTCATGCACCTCATACATCTCTTCAATCATTTGTTGGGCGGGCTGGTTGCCTTCATGCGTCACCACGCGTGAATAGGCGTTTTCGACCTCGTAGCGGCCTGCCTCCAATTGGCGCACAGTTTGCAGAATCCCATTCAGCAGGTCAACAGGTTCGAATCCAGTGACAACGATCGGTATGTGGTATTGCTGGGCAATGGGTGGATATTCCCACATGCCCATGATGGTATTGACATGGCCAGCAGAGAGGAATGCCTGCACACGGTTTTGCGGCGAGCTGAGGATGGCATGCATGGCTGGTGGCACGAGAGATTGCGATACCAGCAACGAGTAGTTGGTCAATCCCAGGTTGATGGCCTGCTTAAGGCTCATCAAATTCACCGGAGCGGTGGTTTCAAAGCCGATGGCGAAGAACACCACTTCTTTGTCGGGGTTTTCCCTGGCAATTTTGACGGCGTCCAGCGGGGTGTAGACGGTGCGCACATCAGCGCCTGCCGCCCGTACAGAGAACAAGTCGCCGTGAGAGCCGGGCACACGCAGCATGTCACCGAAGGAAGTGAAAATGACATCTGGCATGCTGGCGATGGCAAGGGCTTTATCGATCAGTTCCAGCGGGGTGACGCACACCGGACAACCGGGACCATGCACCAGTTCAATCTGGGGCGGCAGCAGCTGGTCGATGCCGGATTGCATGATGGCATGGGTCTGTCCGCCGCAGATTTCCATAATGACCCAGGGACGGGTAGTGATGCGGTGCAATTCTTCCAGCAAGGTTCTGGCATGGGTCGGATTGCGGAATTCTTTCAACAATTCCATGGTGCTACTCTGCGCTTTCCTGCTCTGCACGCATTTGGGCGTCGAACTCCGCCAATTGGCGGAAGAGTTCCAGGGTTTCCTGGGCGTCTTCGGTGCTGAGTTTGTTGAGGGCAAAGCCGGCATGCACGATGATGTAATCGCCGATCTGTACGTCCGGCACGGTCTCGACACAGGCGCTCTGGGTGACGCCGCTGATGTTGACTTTGCACATTTTCAGGCCGCCCTCCTCATACAATTCTGTGATTTTTCCGGGAATGGCAAGGCACATGTTAAGTTCCTTTCTGATTTTCTTTCCATTGGTGGGCAGCGATCATCAATTGACCAAGAGCGATACCGCCGTCATTGCAGGGAACCCGCCGGTGACGCAAAACGGTGAAGCCGTTGGATTCCAGCGAAGTGATCGTTCTGGTTAACAGGTAATGGTTTGCCCAAACACCGCCGCTTAATGCTACCGTATTGATATTATACTGGTGACGCAGCCGCTGGCAAATGTCGACCTGTAAATCCACCAGGCTGTTATGAAAGCGGGTTGCGATGGTGGATGTTGGGATATGGTTATTAACATCATCTACCAATGCTTGCCAGAATGGCAGCAGACCGATGGCGGATTGATCTTCTGCAATAGCAAAGGGGTAACTGCCTGTGGCCTGCGGGTCGATTGCGGCTTCCAATTCGATGGCTGCCTGGGCTTCGTAATTCACCTGCTGGCAGATGTCCAGTAGAGATGATACCGCATCAAACAGACGCCCCATCGAGCTGGTCAGGGGGGTGTTGACCTGTTTTTCTAATTGCACCTGCAAGGTTGACAACTCCTGTGAAGTTAACGCTCTGAATGGCGGCAGATCATCCCAGGAGATGCCTTGCCTCCACAAATGCGCCAGCACCATGCGGCTGGGTGTACGCGTGGAGAGATCGCCCCCGGGTTGGGGGACAGCCTCCAGATGATAGGCGCGCTGGAAGCCAGCCAGGTTGCCGATGAGGAATTCTCCGCCCCAGATAGTGCCGTCGCTGCCATAGCCGGTGCCGTCAAAGATGCAGCCGATCACATTCCTTTCGGTCAGATATTGCTGGTTGTCTGCCAGACAGGCAGCCAGGTGGGCATGATGGTGCTGCACTTCAATCAGGGGTAGGCCTTCTTCACGGGCAAGTTGACGGGCATACTGCGAGGTGAAGTAATTGGGATGGCTGTCACAGGCGATCACTTGCGGATTAATGCGGAACAGGTTCTCAAAGTGGTCGATTCCCTCTTGAAAAGAGCGGATGGTTTCGTAATTTTCTACATCCCCAATGTGGTGGCTGAGGAAGGCATAACCGTCACGGCTGAGACCGAACACATTTTTCAATTCACCACCGGTTGCCAGCGTCGATGGAGTATCCGATGGGATCAAGATAGAATCTGGGGCATATCCGCGTGCGCGTCGGTAG
>DSBE01000363.1 GCA_011053085.1 Chloroflexota bacterium | reverse complement strand
TCATGGTTCACTCCTTTCGGTCTACGTAACTAAAAGGATACCTGACCTATCATTTTTGAATTTACAGAAATTATGTTACACCAGCGTTGATAGTAATTATACATTTGTTTATTGGCATAGCAGATATGCGGTGACAGCACTTACTTTTGTCTACTTGTTAAACAACTTTTCGGGAGGATCATCTGTGGATGGTGCGTTTATCGTGTCCTGAAAGACATTGTCAGGGATAGAGATTAAGGCAAGATTGCGATCTGTGGCTGTGATCAACTCGGAGACATACTCCTGCAGCCGATTGATGGATTCAAAAATTTGCCCACTGAGGTGTTGAATGGACTGATTATCGGCAAATTCGTTGCGCAGAAGATCGGCGCACGAAGTGATCGAAGATAATGGTTTTAACATATCTTGCAGGAGAGCAATGATGGCCCGGTTATTTTCTTTGATACCCTCCGATGTCATTTCATCCTGTAAATTCAAATGATGTAGTCTGTCCTGATCCTGGTCAATTCGTTCACGTAAAAGATTGATTTCTTCCAGTGCAGTGATCAATTCAGATTGCATGTTTTCTATAGTAATCTCATCGCCTTTGGTTTGTGCCAGCGCTTGCATCAAGCCGGTTCGCAGTCGTTCGTTCTCTTCCTGCATATTACGCAATATCAGGTCGGTCTCTTCATTCTTGCTGCGATATGTCTCCATGGTGGTAAAAAGATCATTGATACGGATGTAATTGTGTTGGTTGATGTTGGTCAGATTGTCGAATTTGTCTTTCATCTGCATGGTATGGGAGAAGGTTTCTTCCAGCAATTTGTGCAGACGCATTTGTTCGCGGAAGATGGACTGTGTGGCGCGTAAATCTTCCAAAAAGAATTCTGCCTGGGTGATGAACGACACTTCTTCATCAGGTTTTTCTTTCAATTGGTTGATATTGCCAAGCTGTTCCTGGATGCTTTCTAACAAAACCACACCCTGCACCTGATTGTGTTCGATCAATTCATTGGTTTCGGAGATCGAAAATAAAAATTCTTTGGCACGCGCCAGGGTTTCATTCAACCGGGTTCTGTCATCCAAAGGCATGCTTTCCTGCGGCTGTAAATAGGCATAATGCTCTGACAGATGCTTGCTTTCGCTGTAATGATCCAGTTCAAATTGCAACGATTCGCGTTCAGCCGCCAGTTGTGTGACACGCGCCTGGAGAATGCCATTCTCAGTTTGGGCGCGTGACAGCCAGTTATTCAACACCGCCAGGGATTGTGAAACAGTTACTTCATCCAGTCGGTCTGCATCACCTTGGATTCGGTTGGTTAATGAGATCAGGTCATCCTGCAGGGCATTCTTTTCGTGGGCAAGTTGTTCATTGAGTGCATGCATTTCCGCCAGTTCTTGTTGCAACAGCTGGAAATTGATCGAGGATATAGGGCGTATATGGTTTTGGTTATTTTGCTTGAGGCGATTTATTGATTGTTGCAATTGTTCTTCGCGTTGCTTCTGGTGCAAGAGCAGCATGAGGGAGCTGATCGTGGCAGCAATTTCAGACTGTTTTACGTCGTCAAAATGACTTGCGGGAGGGAACAACAGCAGTAAACTATGTTTGTGTTCCGGCGAGATCGGGTAAGGAAATATTGCTGGAACCGAAGAGGGGTTGACTTCCAGATTGGGGGCGATGCGAGAAAATTCGTCTTTGAACGCCGGCACATTGTTGTAGGCAAGAATGAACTGCCCTTCGGTGGCGTGAAGTGTCTCTGGTATTCTCTCCCGATGAATTCGGACAATTTCTTGTTGATGCTGTTCGTTTGCCCGGGAAAAACTCACTTCAGGGTATGTTTTGTCCGTAGAAATGATAAAAACCTGTTCAGCTGCAGAAAATGTCTGGGTGAATTCAGGGATTTTCTCTAAAAATGATATGGGATCAGTCTGGGTTAATGTGCGAATATGCCGGTTGAGTGATGGCGTCGGGGATTGCCTGGCTGCCTTTGGCATTGTTGATCTCGATCCAAGGGCGGCAGTGTTGATGAGCGATGGGAGAAAAGGAAAGACCAGCAGCAACGCCAGACGGTTGATCGCGGAGATATCGGCAGAGGGCGCATACAGAAAGATGTGAATTAGTTGTCCAATCAGATTCAGCAGAAATAGCACGAAACCAATCAACCAGCCTGTGTTTCGCTGCAAAGCCAACAAGAACAAACCGGTCAGCAGCAAGCCGACATTGATGAAGCCCCACAACCAATCGAGATCGGTTTGGTTGAAGAAACCGTCGTTGAATTGCTGGCCCCATGCCCACAAAGAGTAGGCACACACCAGCAATAGAAGCACTTGAACGATCGCAAACACCAATGCGATACCTTTGGCTTTTTTCGCCGAAACCCACAGCCAGATCAATGATGCCAGGATGGCGGTTGATATCCAGCGGTTGATCACTGGAAGATATAACCGTTCTTCGATAATGCCCTGGGTTGTCAGGGCTAACACCGCTAGAATCGCAATTTCATAGGCCAACAACAGGTACAAACCTGTTCTTATTTTGCGAGAATTGATGGAGGGCTGTGATTTATCCTGGACATGGGTTAGTTGCAGGCTGATAACGATGGTAAAGAGAATTACCATGTGGTACAGCATGCTGCC
>DSBE01000314.1 GCA_011053085.1 Chloroflexota bacterium | reverse complement strand
CCTCCAAACGCAGCAAACCCTGCTCAACAAAGAAACAAAGGTTGCTCACATCTGGCGTAATTCTTGGGCGTTTCAAGCCGCATTTCGGCACCGGTTCCATCCATACCGTCTGCCAGATGCCCGTCGTGCGTGTATATACGCAAGTGTGGTTATGATATTGGTCTGATTGCTTACCTTTCGGCTTCAATTCATGTTGCACATCACGGGCACGTACCACGATGGTGACTGTTTGCCCGGCCTTCTCCCCCAAATTGGCAGAGAATGGGGTTGAGCTGCCGCGATGACGCACCACTTCTTCACCATCCACCCAGACGGTGGTGTCATAATCCACCGCTTGAAAATGCAGCCACACATCATTCCCTGACCAGCCTTCAGGCACGGTCACCTCGCGGCGATACCAGACCGCATTCATGAAGTCAACATGGTTAATGCCCGATAACTGGCTCTCAGGACAGAAAGGCACAATGATTTTTTCACCCAGTTCACTCTCTAACAAGCCTCGTTCCAGTCCGCTGTCACCCGCATCAATCTCGAACTGCCATTCTCCATTTAAGCACAACCAATCCTCACGTTGAAACTGAGGCCGTGGATATTCACTCCTTGGGATCATCTTTTCTCCATTTTTTTTTTTTAGACATACAAGTTAGGAAAGCAGAAGCGGAAGAAATTACATCTTCCGCTTCTGTTCATATAAGCCTAAAGCAAACCAACCTTGCCATTGAACTCTTCAATCAGGGCATCCATTTCGGGAATTTGCGCCTGCAGGTCGGTCCAATAGTTTGGATCATACCACTGGTCCTGAATTTCTTCGTAAGTTTTGCCTTGCTGTTCCACCCAGGTATAGTATTTCAAATTGTGCACACGTTTGCGGTCAGGATAGGACAATTCGAGCGTCCAATCTGTGGTAACACCTCGCAGCCAGCGATGGTAGTCTTTCACTGCGTCTTTGTCCGAATAAGCGCCAAATTCCTCATGCATCTCCGCCAGGCGGCTCTGATACAGTTCCATCGAGTCTGTAAACACAGTCAAAACAATATCCTGGTCAGTCAATTCATACCATTTTGCCATTTTGATGGCAGAGAGCATATTGGCAATGCCGGAGAAACCTAGCAAATCCAGCTGAGCCACCGTAGCCTCAGGAACACCCTGTTCCACCAGGTAAGCACGGCCCTCAGGTTCATTGAACAGCCGCGCAATGTTGACCACAGCATTATCATCAATAGCCATCACCATATCGGTGTTGCGCATGTTATGAATCCAGGGTACATGTTTGTCGCCGATACCTTCGATTCGATGCGCACCGAAACCATTATACGTAAGTGTCGGACACTGCACCGCTTCACTGCCAGCAATCTTTGAGCCAGGGAACAACTGCTTGAGATAATCGCCGCAGCCAATCGTTCCCGCTGAGCCGGTGGTTAATGCCACACCGAAATAGTTGTCGTCTTTGCCCATCGATTGTTGCAGTACTTCTTCCATGGCATGGCCGGTCAGTTCATAATGCCATAGATAATTGCCGAATTCATCGAATTGATTAAAGATGACCAGGTCCTCACCAGACTTGCGCAGCTCCCAGCATTTGTCAAAAATTTCTCTCACATTCGACTCTGAACCCGGGGTAGCAATAATCTCGCCTGACACCATTTTCAGCCACTCAAAGCGCTCACGGCTCATGCCCGCGGGCAGGATGGCAATGCTTTCGCAAGCCAGCAAGGTTGAATCATAGGCGCCGCCGCGGCAATAGTTACCGGTAGAGGGCCACACGGCCTTCTGATGAATGGGATCAAATTGCCCGGTCACCAGGCGCGGCACCAGACAGCCATAGGCTGCACCCACCTTATGGGCGCCGGTCGGGAACCATTTTCCAACCAGGGCGATGATCCTCGCATCCACACCGGTTAATTCTTTGGGCAGCTCGATAAAATTCACCCCGCCATAAAGCCCGCCTGTTTCCTTGGGTTCGTTCTTCCAGGTGATACGGAACAGGTTGCGCGGAGAAAAATCCCAAAGGCCCATGCTTGCCAGTTCTTCTTTGATCTTGTCTGGCACCAATGCGGGATTTTTCATCTGCGCCATGGTTGGGATGATGATATTGCGCTCACGAGCCCTTTTTACGGCGTGTTCTAATTTTTCGGGGTAAATGGATAAATCAATTTTCATTGTGTAACTCCTTGTTGGATGGTGACTGATTGGTTTCTACACCTTCGGTAAATTTATCAGGTGCTTTGCTGACAATATACAAAGGACGACCTTTGGCCTGGTCATACAGGCGGCCGATATATTCCCCCAATATGCCGATGGTGATCAACTGGATGCTGCCCAAAAACAGAACCGCGATCAATGTGGTGGCCTGACCCAGCAATTCCTGTGAGGCAGACAAACGCAAAATGATCACAATGATAATGGCAATAAAACTCACAAACGCAAAAATGAAGCCCAGATAGGTCGCCACTTGCAGAGGAAAATAGGAAAAGCTGGTAATGGCGTCCAGGGCAAATTTTAACATCTTTTTGATGGGATATTTGGTCTCACCCGCATAGCGCGCTTTACGCGCATAGGTGACACCTGTCTGGCGGAAACCCACCCACGATGACATCCCGCGCAGAAAACGGTGGCGCTCCCGCAT
>DSBE01000200.1 GCA_011053085.1 Chloroflexota bacterium | reverse complement strand
CGATCATGATATGCCGCCACAGTGAAATCAGGTATCTGCCAGGAAATTACCTTCAATTGATACACCACCGCTCCGATATCAAGATAATCAGATGGCACCCCAGCGGTTTCTGCCCGCCGCATGTCAAATCCCTCCTGCTTGCACGCTTTGATCAGGTTCTCAAAGGCGAATTCATCACCACTGTACATCGGCGGGATGCCCGGTGTCAGGAATTCGTTCAGCTCGATCTCATTGTTCGCCCCTACCTGCTGTGTCAGGAACACCCCGCCCGGCTGCAAAACCCGCCAGATTTCAGTCAGATCATACTCCCCGTGGCGGTTAATCACCAAATCAAACTGTCGATCGCCAAATGGCAGAACATTGTCTTCTCCGTACTGATACACCTCGATGCCCAGCTGGCCCAGTCGCGCTTTGGCAATGGGAATATTGGGTGGATAGTTCTCTGTCGCGCAGGTGAATGGTGACCTGAATGGCAGTTGTGCCAGAAACTCTCCACCGCCGGTATCCATATCGAGCATGGCTTCGGAATCCTGCATGTAAGCAATGACAATATCGCGGTAATTCCATGGAAGCCCAGACTGCACCTTTCTTCCAGCCAGCCATGAAAAATCCCAGCCGGCAAAATGCGCCTGCTGTGCCTCTTCGATCAGCCTGTCAAAGTCCATTTCCACATTCATATACCACCAATACCTTTCATCGCCCTCTATTATAATGACATCAACCATCATTTCGCAAATCGAACTATCGCAGGAGGATTGCATGAACAAGGTATCTGCAGAAACCAGACAAGCCATTCAAACCGGCGTTCGCAAAAAAGCTGTTTATGTCGTTCTCCTTACTCTGGCTCTGTTCCTGCCTGCGGCCACCTTGCAATGGTGGCAGGCATGGGCTCTCATCGGTCTGTCCGTTATGGGGGTGGCATTTGAACTCTTGGTGCTGCTGCCGCATGATCCCGGGCTCTTCGCTCAACGGTCGGCAGTGCAGGAAGGAACCAAACAATGGGACACCATCCTCACTGTTCTGTCTGTGTTGGTTTTCTATGCGGTTGCTTTGGTGATCGCCGGATTGGATTTCCGCTTTGGCTGGACCCCGCCCTTCGCTCTATGGCGGCACATTCTTGGCATGGTGTTGTTTCTCATCAGCAGTACCATCATATACTGGGCAATGATGGCAAATACCTTTTTTACCGCTACCGTTCGTATTCGGACCGAGCGCGCCCACCAGGTCTGTGACCGTGGGCCTTACGCCATCGTCCGCTACCCCGGTTACGCTGGTGGATTGCTTACCTACATCGCCCTGCCTCTGATCCTTGGCTCCTGGTGGGCAGCCATCCCTGCTGCCCTATCTATTATCGGTTTCATCCTGCGCACCTATCTGGAAGATCAGACCCTCAAACAGGAACTTATTGGTTATCAGGCATATACACAAAAGGTTAAATATCGCTTGCTTCCGGGTATCTTCTAACGATCTGGATGCAGTGACGGGTCATAATCATGGGAGAAATCATCCAACATACGGTGACTGACCTTCAACCAATCGATGATCGCTAACTGCTGCGGGCAAACGCTCTCACAGGCACCGCATTCAATACATTGGTCAGCACGCTGATCCGCAGCAAGCAGATCGTGATACATACTTCGCGCTACATACCAGTAATCCCCTTGCGCGCCGTGGTTGTAGTATTCAAAAATGCGCGGAATTTGCACCCCGCTGGGACAGGGCATGCAATAGTGGCAGTTGGTGCAGCCGATCGGCCGCATCGCGTGATAGGCTTTGGCTGCCTGTTGTATGACTTCTTTTTCCACGTCTGTCATGGAACCCACACGAGACCGGTCAGCGGAGGCAAGATTTTGTCTCACCTGCGGCAAGGCCCCCATTCCACTCAGCACAACACTAATTTCTGGTTGATCCCATAGCCATTGTAATGCCCAATCAACCGGTGTCCGATCTGGATTCGCTTCATCAAAAATCATCTGTACAGCTGGGGGCAGGTTGGCAAGCGTGCCCCCCAGCAGTGGCTCCATCACGATCACTCCCAGCCCCAAACTGGCGGCCAGCTGCAGGCCTTTGGTACCTGCCTGTCGTTCGGTGTCCAGATAGTTGTATTGAATCTGGCAAAAATCCCAATCATAGCCTTTGACAATCATCTCAAAAGCGGCATAATCATCATGGAACGAAAAGCCGATGTGCCTCACCCGTCCATCCGCCACGATGGCATTCATCCAATCGGTCACACCCAGTGACAGAAGACGCTGCCATGCCAAACCGTTCATGGAATGCAGCAGATAAAAATCCACCTGATCTACAGATAAACGCGCCAGTTGCTGGTTCAAGAAGCGGTCAAAGTCTTTGAACTCATTGACCTCCCATTGTGGCAGTTTACTGGCCACATTAACCTTGCCGCGATAGCCCCGCTTCAAGATTTTGCCCACAAATGGCTCGCTAAGCCCGCCGATATAGGGATAGGCAGTATCGAGGTAATTTACCCCCTGGTCAATGGCATATTCCACCATCTCCAGAGATACTTTTTCATCCAGCTGGTTTTGTTCCCAGCCCGGCAGCCGCATGATACCGAATCCCAATGCGGATGCTTTCACCCCTGTCTTACCAATGTCACGATATTGCATAGTT
>DSBE01000313.1 GCA_011053085.1 Chloroflexota bacterium | reverse complement strand
ATGAACGAAATAGCCAATCTTTGTTACAATGGATACAATTTTGATTCGGATGCTGACAGGATGGCGGGGCGGGAGAGTGCCATTCACAAGAGGAGAAGGTGCGATGAAACTAAGAATGTTGGATACGAGCAAACGCCGCGATGTCAATAAATTTGTTCAATTTCCTTTTAACCTGTATAAGGATTGCGAGAACTGGTGCCCGCCGATCCGGCTGGATATCACCAGTATCATGAATAAGAAAAAACACCCCCTCTACCAGGTGTCAGAGGCGGATTTCTTTGTGGTCGAGAGTGAAGGCGATGTGCTGGGGCGCATTGCCGTGAACACCCCCAAATCGTTCTCCGAATATAAAGGGCGCGAGTTCGCATTTTTCTATTATTTTGATGTGGTCGATGATGTACAGGTGTCCAACTTGTTGTTTACGGCGGTAGAAGATTGGAGCAAACAACGTGGGGTGGAGATTATCGAAGGGCCGACAGCCTTCACCCGGTCTGGCTCCAAAGGCTTGCTGGTGGAGGGATTTGAATACAAAGCGCCGGTGGGGGTTAATTACAACTATCCTTATTATGGTGGTCTTGTGGAAGCAGCCGGTTATGTGCATCACATGGACTGGGCCTCGGGGAAAATTGACGTCGAGAAAGACAGCATTGACCCGCGCATTCATGAGATTGCCAAACGGCTGCAAGAACGCGGCAAGTATGAGGTGGTCAATTTCAACTCAAAACAGGAAATGCGCCAGTATATCGCTGATATCCACCGTGTGAATCATGAAGCGTTCAATGGCTCGCCAGAGTTCATTCCTTATACATTAGAAGAATTTGAGGCCATGGCAGAAGACCTGATCGCCATCCTTGAGCCGGGCCTGCCCAAGATCATCAAAGCCGAGGGTGAGGTGATCGGGTTTGTGATCGCCTATCCTGACATCAGCGACGGCATCCGCAAAGCCAAGGGGCGACTGTTGCCTTTCGGATGGTATCACCTGCTGCACGCCAAGAAAACCACCACCAATCTGGTGTTGAACGGGGTGGGAATCATCCCCAAATTCCAGGGGCGCGGCGCCAACGCTGTGCTCTATTCTGAAATGAACAAAATCCGCGATGACTTTCCCCAGTTCAAAACAGCAGACAACCTGCAGGTGGCGGATTACAACCGCATGAGTTACGCAGATATGAGCAGTGTCGGCACGCATTGGGGGGTAGTGCATCGTGAATATGAGAAAGAGATCGCCTGAGGAAGGACACTGCCATGAGTGACAATGTGACTGCCCGCAAACTGCCGGTTTGGTACAAGCTGATCTATGGTTCCGGCGATATCGGCCGCGCCAGCTTCAACACACTGCGCATGTTGTTCTATGCCATCTTCCTCACGGATGTGGTCGGGCTGGATGCGCGCCTGGCATCCTTCGCTTCACTGGTGGCGATCATCTGGGATGCCATCAATGACCCCATTGTGGGGGCGTTGAGTGACAATGTGCGCACCAAATGGGGGCGGCGGCGGCCTTTCCTGCTGGTGTTTGCAGTGCCTTTCGCGCTGGCGTTCTTGATGCTGTGGTGGGCGCCGCCCTGGGAATCACAGATCGCCCTGATGCTGACCATCATGCTGGCCTACATGATCAGCGATACCTTACAAACCTTGATTAGCGTGCCGTACCTGGCGCTGACGCCCGAAATTGCGGTTGAGTATGACGAGCGCACCTCTTTGACCACCTTTCGCATGATGTGGAACCTGATCGCCTCATTATTGACCGCGGCGGCTGCGCCAGAGATCATCAAGGCGGTAGTGGGTGGAGGGGCTACCTTGCAGCAGGCTTATTTGCTGGTGGCAGCCATCTTTGGCGGACTCTCTATCATACCGTTTCTGCTGGTATTCTTTGTGGTGCGTGAACGCGAACTACCGCCGGTGGACGTTGACAAGCAGGAGCAGTTGACTTTCAAAAGCACCCTGAAAGAGTTTGTGCAGAACACACCCTTCAAATATGCGACCGTGATCTACGTCGCCAACTGGATCGCCTTTGACATTGTGTCGCTGATGCTGCCGTTTTTCCTGTTGTATTGGGTTGCCAGCGGCGATCTGCTGGCCAAAGTCAATCTGTTCGGCGTCAATTTGGGGGTGGAAACTGCCGCGCTGGGCATGATGTTCCTGATCGCCATCCTGACCCTGCCGTTGTGGAACTGGCTGGCGGTGCGCATGAGCAAGAAAAAAGCCTATATCATCGGTCTGCTGCTGTGGATCGTTATCGAAGCGCTGGTCTGGACGGTGAGGCCGGGGCAGTATGGTTATATGCTGGCGTTGTCGTTTCTGGTGGGCATCTTCACCTCCAACGCGCATGTCATCCCGGAAGCCATGTTCCCGGATGTGATCGACTGGGCGGAATTGAAGACCAATCAGCGCCGTGAAGGCACTTACTATGGCGCGATCAACTTTATCCGCAAACTGGCAACCGCCATCGCCAGCTTTCTGGCGCTGCAGATTCTGGGCTGGTCAGGCTACAGCGCGCCGGATGGCGCTACGACCATCTTCACCCAAAGCCAGAGCGCGCTGACCGCCATCCGCATACTGACCGGGCCGTTGATCATCGTCTTCCTGGTGATCGCGATGGTATTCACCCTGCGCTATCCACTGGACCGCGACCGT
>DSBE01000365.1 GCA_011053085.1 Chloroflexota bacterium | reverse complement strand
TATTAACACTATTCGGGTTCGTTTCTTGCCTGTTGAGCTTGATTGGACAGCAAGTCTGGCAGCAATCGGCCGGTGGTTTCACAGTAGATTGCAAATTCCTTGCCAAAGTGAGCTGCCATCATTTGTTCTTCTCTGGTTACACGGTGGTTGTAGAGCAGAGAAAAGGACAGAACACCGGTCAGTCCGAGGATGAGGTTGTTGATTAACAAAACCTGTGCAATGACCATCAGCCAGACAGCCGCATAGATTGGGTGACGGATCCACCGGTAAATACCGCTGGTCACCAATTCCTGCTGTTGATTGATCTCGATGGTGGGTGACCAGTTGCGTTTCAGCTGGCGGTGAGAGTGAACAAGCAGAATCAAGCCTGCCAAATAGATGAAAATACCCAAGACATTCACGATGGACAGCGTATTGAAATCTGCAAAAGAGAACCAGGATGTTTTGATCTTGAACATCGCAGCGCCCCAGGTGCCGATGACGACGAACAGAAAGAAGAGCCTGTCCCACAAATCTGCCTCAGAGCGGATGATCTGGTGTTTGCGATGCTGGTAAATGGACTGAACATAGTAGGGAAGGCGGATGAGTTCTGTCGTTACCAGCAAGAAAAGAAACAGGGTTTCAAAAATGTTGTCAGAAATCATGCGTCCCACTCTCAGTCAGTCTCACTTGGGCAAGAATAACAGCAAAAGAAAGAATTGAAAAGGCGATGATATAATGGTACTGTTAAATTTTTTATTGTGAGGAAAATATGACGCAGGAAGAAATGACATCGAAGAACAATTTCATCTGGGAAATGATCGAAGAAGATAACCGCACCAACCGTTTTAGCGGGGTAGTTCACACCCGCTTTCCGCCAGAGCCGAACGGGCAGCTTCACATTGGGCATGCGAAAGCCATCTATATTGACTTTGAAACTGCACGGCGTTTTGGCGGACAATGCAACCTGCGTATGGATGATACTAACCCGACCAAGGAAGATACTGATTATGTCGATGCCATCCAACGTGATATCAAGTGGCTGGGATATGACTGGGACGACCGGTTTTATTATGCCTCCAGTTACTTCGGGCAGTTGTACGAATATGCGGTGATACTGATCAAAAAAGGGCTGGCGTATGTTTGCGACCTGACCGCGGAAGAGATGCGCGAATATCGCGGAACATTGACAGAACCTGGCAAAGAAAGCCCTTATCGCTATCGCTCCGTAGAAGAAAACCTGGACCTGTTCATGCGTATGAAGGAGGGTGAATTTCCTGAGGGGAAGCGCACTCTGCGAGCGAAAATAGATATGACGTCACCAAACCTGAACATGCGCGATCCAGTGGTATACCGTATTATGTTTGCTGAACATCACCAGACTGGTGATGAGTGGTGCATTTACCCGATGTATGACTTTGCCCATCCGTTGTCAGATTCGATTGAAGGCATTACACACTCTTTGTGCTCACTGGAATTTGAAGATCACCGGCCATTATATGACTGGTATTGTGAATCGGTGGGCGTTCATCATCCCCAGCAAATCGAATTTGCCCGCTTGAATCTGACTTATACGGTGATGAGCAAGCGCAAACTGCTGCAACTGGTCACGCAGGGCTATGTATCAGGCTGGGATGACCCACGCATGCCAACGCTATCGGGCTTGCGCAGGCGCGGCTATACCCCTGAAGCCATCAAACAGTTCATCGAAGACAACGGCATTGCCAAGAACAACACCATCGCTGACATCTCCCGTCTGGAATTCAACTTGCGACAGGATTTGGAAGCACGCTCACCGCGTGCGATGGCGGTGTTGGACCCGGTGAAAGTGGTCATCGAGAATTATCCGGAAGACAAAGAAGAGATGTTCGAGGTTCCGCTGTATACGCAAGATGAGACCCGCACAGAGAGCCGCGAAATTCCATTCTCCCGTGAGTTGTACATTGAGCGGGAAGACTTTATGGAAGACCCGCCCAGGAAATATTTTCGTCTGTCTCCCGGACAGGAAGTGCGCTTGTTCAAAGCTTACTACATAACCTGCACGGATGTGGTGAAAAACGATGAAGGCGAGATTGTTGAGATTTGGGCAACCTATGACCCGGAATCACGCGGTGGAATGTCTGCTGATGGCCGCAGGGTGAAAGGCACCTTGCATTGGGTGTCTGCGCGGCATGCTATCGATGCGGAGGTGCGGTTGTATGACCGCCTGTTTGCCGAAGAAAACCCTGACGATGTGGAGGAAGGCAAGACATTTCTCGATTATCTCAATCCGGAGTCATTGTCTGTAATCACTGCCAAGGTCGAACCACATCTTGTTCAGGCACAAGAGGAGATTGCCTATCAATTCATGCGCAAAGGTTATTTTATCGTTGATCCTGATTCTACCCGGGAACACCTGGTATTCAACCGGGCGGTTGCGTTGCGTGATAGCTGGGCGAAAATGGCGCAGTCGGGCTAACCAGCAGGATTTATCGACATAACAGCGGAAAAGAGGAACGATGCAATTAAGAGTCGCCATGGCGCAGATCGACACCAAGTTGGGTGGGGTTGACGACAATCTTGACAAGCATCTGGAATATATTGATGCGGCGATTGACCAGAGGGCTGATGTGGTGGTGTTTCCAGCGTTATCATTGACTGGTTATGTGCTGCAAGAC
>DSBE01000003.1 GCA_011053085.1 Chloroflexota bacterium | reverse complement strand
CATGTGCTGCCTGAGGATTCCTCTCCCCCGTTTATCGTGGTTATCAATGATTTGGCCACCAGAAATTCATTCTGGTTTGATGAAAAGGCGACCTTGACTGTGGTTCCTACCGATCAGGCTATGACTTATGCAACCCAGTCGGGGTTGTCATGGCCAAAAGTCAAGAATCTGGGGGTGCCGGTTCTTTCTCCTTATCGTCAAAGAACTGAGAGCAGGCTTGACACCTGCAGGCGGCTCAATCTTGATCCTGAGAAAAAAACGATATTTCTGGCGGGTGGCAAGATGGGCGTGGGGCCACTTGAACAGGTGGCACAAAAGGTAGATGAAACCAGGAATGATATCAATCTTTTGATTCTCGCCGGGAAAAATGAATCCTTACGGCAGCGTCTTGAAGGGTATAATTGGGTAAATGCGGTTAAAGTGTTTGGATATGTGGATGATCTTTGGAATTTGATGTGGCTGGCAGACATCATGATCAGCAAAGCCGGAACAGGCATGCTGGCTGAGGCAATTAATGTCGGCCTTCCTATAATCCTCTACCATAGAGTACCCTATTTAGAGGATGCAAACGTTTCATTCATGGTCCAGCATGGTGCCGGTGTCTGGGCGCCCACGCCAAAAATGGTGGTGAATGCGTTGGATGCCTATATGGAGAAGCCAGACAAATTACGTGAAGCCAAAGCCGCCTGTAAACGCATGGCATCCCCTGGGGCGGCACAGGCTCTGGCAGAGTTAATGATCAAACATGCAACCGGCAAATACATGAGCGTATGAAATGGCGATTTTGACAGAAAAAACCACAGAATTTATTAGCAACAGCACTGAGCAAACCCGCAGGATCGCGATGCGCCTGGGGGCTTTGATCACCCCCGGAATGTTGATATGTTTATCAGGTGATCTGGGTTCTGGCAAAACCACGTTTGTACAGGGTTTGTCCATCGGCTGGGGATCCTCTGATGCTGTCAGCAGCCCGACCTTTATTTTGATCAATCAATATCAAAAACTGGACGGACATGTTCTGTATCACCTGGATGCTTACCGGATTGCCAATAGTTTTGAGGCGGAGGAATTAGACCTGGTAGATATGTACGAGCATGGCATATTGGTGATCGAATGGGCAGAACGCATTAAAGAAGTTCTGCCAAAAGACGCCTTATGGGTAGAGTGTGAGTATGTGTCTGAAGACAAACGCAGGTTTGTCTTTAAGCCTGATGGTGAGCGTTATGAAACTATGATGGACGTTTTTCGCAAACGTTCTTTTGGAGGTCATTGATGATACTGGCAGTTGACACTTCCACCCAGCAGATTGGCGTGTGCCTGTATGACGGGCACGCGGTTTTGGGTGAATTAAGCTGGCATTCTGGCCGTCACCACACAGTTGAACTGGCGCCCTCCATTGATTTGTTGATCAGCAGATGCGGCGTTGCCATTGATGCGTTGAAAGGATTGGCTGTCGCGATCGGGCCGGGTTCATTCACCAGTTTGCGCGTGGGTCTTTCTCATATCAAAGGTATGGCACTGGCGTTGCACATTCCGGTTTTTGGCATTCCTACACTTGACATCGTGGCGGGAGCGCAGCCTGCGTCAGAACTGCCCCTGGTGGCTGTGCTGCACGCTGGCCGTACGCGGCTGGCATATCAGATATATCATTGGCATGGAAAAGGCTGGTGCGGTGAAGGCGATCCTGTGATCGCTTATGCCCATGATCTGGCGGGACAGATTCAACGCGAAGCCGTCATTTTTGGTGAGTTGTCGCCAGAGGATGTGATTGAGTTGAAGAGGATCGAAAGGTTTCATCTGGGAACGCCTGCCAGTAACATTCGCCGCCCGTCAATTCTGGCTGAGATGGCCTGGAAGCGCCTGCTGAGAAAGAACTTTGATGATCCAGCTGCCCTGGCGCCAATCTATTTGCATATCGCTAATCCGCTGCCGGGGTAACCATGGCTTCGTTGCCTGAGGGTTTTTACCTTCGCGATATGCGGCTGGATGATCTTGAACAGGTGGCCGATCTGGATCGACTATCCTTTCCGTTGCCCTGGTCATTGAGCAGTTACCGGTATGAGATATTGCAAAGCAAAATTTCTCATTGCTGGGTAGTTGAGACCAATCAAAACACAAGTGCGATTATTGCAGCGCTGATGGTTTTTTATCATGTTGTGGATGAGGTTCATATTGCCACCATTGCTGTTGATGAAAGATACCGAAGAACGGGCATTGCCTCCTGTTTGATCGAAGAACTGCTTGTGTATTGTAATACTCACAAGGCACAGCGTGTGTTTCTTGAGGTGCGTCTAAGCAATCTGGCAGCACAGGCGCTCTATATAAAACATGGCTTTGTGTTCACTGGCGTGAGAAAACGATACTACTCAGACAACCACGAAGATGCGCTGTTGATGGAGCGAATCCTTGATAATCAGTAGATACCTTCTTAATGTTTGGGAATCATGTACAATAGAACAGGTATTACAGAATGAGTGAATCAATGTTGGACAAAACAGAAGCCATTCAAGCGATTGCTGAGGAAATCAAGATTTGTAAAGCCTGTCCTCTCCATCTCGAGCGTAAAAACACGGTGCCAGGTGATGGCAGCGCAACAACCAAATTGATGTTTATTGGTGAAGGACCAGGTATGTATG
>DSBE01000214.1 GCA_011053085.1 Chloroflexota bacterium | reverse complement strand
GGCATGGGTATGGCTGATCACGAACGTGCCCACGCCCTGCCGTCTTCGGATAATGCCCTGCTGTTCAAAAGCGCGCATCGCCTCACGCAGGGTAGCACGACTGACGCCGAGAGATTGTGCCAGTTTGGGCTCCGAAGGCAGACGCTCTCCGGCAGGTGTCTCGGCGATCACTTCGCCCAAAGTTTCCTGCAGCCTTAAGAATGGTGTTGGCTGGCGTTCTTTTTTGATTGTCATAGATTGCCTCTCACCATTTCTTTCATCAATCCCCCCAAAGCTGCCTGGCAGCCTGGTTGTGCTTCTTTACATGTTCGGGCAAATCCAGCGTTTCCAAATGTCCCTCACGAACAATAACTTTGCCGTGAACGACATTCCAGTCAACCTTGGGCGGCTGGCAGAAAAGCAAGGCGGCGACCGGGTCGCTCAACGCACCGCTGAAATCCAACTGGCGCATATCGACCGCGACAAAATCAGCACATTTTCCCGCTTCAAGCGATCCAATATCATTGCGCCCAAGCACTTTGGCACCGCCCCGCGTCGCCATCGATAAAGCCTGTCTGGCGGACATCAACGGCGGAGCACCATCAGTGGACAGGGAAGCGCCGCTTATGCCAGAACCTAAGCGTGATAACAACATTGCCTGGCGCGCTTCTCCCAAAAGATGCGAACCATCATTACTGGCAGAGCCATCCACACCGATGCCAACCTTCACACCGGATTGCAAGAATTTCATGATCGGAGCGATGCCCGATGCCAACCGCATGTTAGAACCGGGGCAATGCGCCACTCCGCAACCCTCCCGGGCATATACCTTGATCTCTTCATCGTTAATCCACACTGAATGGGCAAACCAGACGTCGTTACCGACCCAATCCAAGGATTGCATGTAAGCCAGCGGTTTATGGCCGAATTTCTCCAGACAAAATTGTTCTTCATCCTGTGTTTCTGCCAGATGAGTATGTAACTGCACGCCATATTGCCGCGCCAATTGGGCGCTCTGCCGCATCAATTCACCCGTCACACTGAAGGGAGAACAGGGGGCTAACACGATTTGTGTCTTGCTGCCTGCCGATGCATCATGATATCGTTCGATTAATCGTACGCTGTCCGCCAAAATGGCTTCTTCTGTATCCACCACCGAATCGGGCGGCAAGCCTCCTTTGCTCTGGCCAAGGCTCATCGAGCCGCGTGAGGCGTGCAGGCGCAATCCCATTTCCTGGGCGGCTGCTATTTCATCGTCCAATTTCGAGCCATTCGGAAACAAATACAGATGATCTGATGCTGTCGTACAACCTGATAATGCCAACTCAGCCAGGGCAGTCTTGGTTGAGAGATAGATATGTTCGGGAGTCATCCTCGCCCAAATTGGGTAGAGGGTGGTCAACCAGTGAAACAAATTGGCATCCTGTGCGGCGGGAATAGCTCGTGTCAGTGTCTGGTAAAAGTGATGATGGGTGTTGACCAGGCCGGGGAAAACCACATGACCAGAAAGATCAATGACTTCATCCGCTGTCTGCGGAAGTTCCTCAGTGACGCCTACCGCTTCGATGAATCCATCACGCACGAACAGCCCGCCGTGTTGAATTTCACGGTCAGCCTGATCCATGGTGACCAGCACCATTGCGTTTTTAACCAACAGGGTACCCATGAGATTTCCTTAAATTGCTTGATTGGTGAAACTGCACCTATTCAGTTTAACCAGTGATGAAGAAAATGTCAATTGTCAGACAACTTAATTGTCACTCAACTGCCTGGCTTGAATTTTCGCCGCCTGTAATGTGTTTTGCAGCAGCATCGCAATCGTCATCGGGCCAACCCCGCCCGGTACCGGCGTGATCGCACCCGCAACCAGCCTGGCTTCCTCATACTGTACATCGCCCACCAGGCGATACCCGCGCTTTGCGGTCGGGTCTTCCACCTCGTTGATACCGACATCGATCACGGTAGCCCCCGGTTTGATCCAATCGCCCCTGACCATCTCATGCCGGCCAACCGCAGCTACCAGCACATCAGCCTGTCGGGTGATCTCGGGTATGTTTTTGGTGCGCGAGTGGCAAATGGTCACGGTAGCATTCTCTTTTAATAATAACAACGCCGTAGGGACACCGACAATATTTGACCTGCCCAACACCACCGCATTCAATCCACTCAAATCGCCGAGGGTTTCTTTCAGCAGATAAATCACTCCCGACGGGGTGCAGGGATGATGCAAGCTATCGCGCCCTTTCTGTGCCAGACTCCCCATATTGATCGGATGAAAACCGTCGATATCTTTCTCCGGCAAGATCAGTGACAGGATACGATTCTCATCCAACCCTTCTGGCAGCGGCAATTGCACCAATATACCGTGAATCGAAGGATTCGCATTCATCTCAGCAATGACTTCTTCTAATTCAGCCTGGTTGGTTTCTTCAGGCAATTGATAATGAAAAGACTGTATGCCCGCCTCTGCGGAGGCCTTTCGTTTCATGCGAATGTAGGTTTGCGAAGCAATGCTCTCACCCACCAGAACGGTACCCAGACCCGGGGTTGGATAACCCTGTGCAATAAAATCGGCAACTTCCTCTTTAATTTTTTGTCGCAAAGCTAATGCAATCGCTTTTCCATCAATTATTTTTGCCTGTGCCATTGATATTCTCC
>DSBE01000415.1 GCA_011053085.1 Chloroflexota bacterium | reverse complement strand
TTATCCGCGATCTGGGCTTGCGCCGGCCGATTTTCCGTCAGGTGGCGGCTTATGGGCATTTCGGGCGTGATGACCTGAACCTGTCATGGGAACAGGTGAACCGGGTAGATGAATTGAAAGCGGCCGTCGGTCTGTAGAGAAAGATAAATCCGGGGCTCGTAAAGAGCTCCGGATTATTTATCCGGGAAACAGGGCGGCCAAGTAGCGATCCACTACATGGTGGATGTCAAAGCAGTTTTCAGCCTGTTGACGGGCAGACTGGCGGTATTGCGGCTGGTTATTTATTACCTCCAGTGCAGCCTGCACCAGCGGTTTAAAAATAGGCTGTTCCATTTTCCAGACATCGCTGCCATAGGGGACAACGATACCGCTGTTGTCTTTGACCAGTTCCGGCAGGGCACCGGTGTCAAACGAGATCACGGGCAAACCGCAGGCCAGTGACTCCACCACGACATTGGGGCAGGCACCGTTGAGGTCAGCGGAGAAAAGCAGGTGGGCGGAGCGCATGTGCGCGGGAATGTCTGCACGCGGCACTTGCCCGAGAAAATTCAGCCAGATACCCGTGGAAGACTGCCAATGTGCCTGGATGTCAGACGCTACTTTGCCGATGACTACCAACTCTAAAGGTTGATCGAGCTCTTTTTGCAGTCTTTGCGCCAGGTTGATGGCATTTTCCAATCCCTTTTCCTGCCCGCCGCTCATGCGTCCTTCCACTACCAGCAGACGTAGGTGGTCTGTGGGGGGTACTTCACTTCCGAAAGGTGAGTATTCCTGCAGGTCAACGCCGTTGTAAATGATGTCGAACGTTTTTCGGGTGGAGCCATAGACATCCAGCCACCATTGACGGGCAAAATGACTCTGGTAAACGATGTGGTCAGCGAGGTTGCCGCGGATGGTCTGCATGATGACATTGCCGATCTCGGAGCGCACGTAATGATAGATGCCGGTGCGCATATGCTTGTGCTGCCAGTTGATATTATCGAGCCGCTGGACAATGCGAATGCCCCTTCGTTTGGCGCGCCATAGGGGGGGTATGTGTTTGGTTCCGGCAATGACTAACACGGCATCCACACCGGGAGCAGCGGGGTCATTGTGCACGCTAAAGCCACGTTCGCGCACGGTTTTGGTGAAACGCCCATAGAAAGAAGCCGGGCCCGCCAGCCCCTCTAATTTTGGCAGTACAGCGATGGTCGCAGAGGTCATGCTGGTTTGCCCTGTTCTTGAAAACTCATCAGCGCAGTGACAATCTTTTCGGCTGCATACCCGTCACCGAATGGGTTGACGGTCATTTTGGTGTTTTGAGCGTTTCCGGTCAGGTGTTTGCGTGATTCGCTCAATATGACGGTTTCATCAGAACCAACCAGGGTGAGTATGCCGGCCTGCACGCCTTCGGGGCGTTCGGTCACTTCGCGCAGCACCAGTGTTGGTATTTGCAGTGCAGTGGCTTCTTCTTGAATGCCACCGCTGTCAGTCAGCACCAACGAAGCTGCTTTCATCACGTGCACGAGCGTCAGGTAGGGCAAGGGCTCGAGTAGGAGTATATTGGGTTGTCCTGCCAGCATAGCATGGGCGAGATCGCGCACATTAGGATTGAGATGAACAGGATAGATGATTGATGCGGTATCCTCATATTCTTGCGCCAATTTACAGATGGCCTGGAAGATATGGTTCATTGGCGTGCCAAAATTCTCCCGGCGATGTGCAGTCAGCAAGATAACTTTACGTTCATCCTGGTATCCTGCCTGGGCGAGTATCTGACAGGCTTCTTCGGGGGTGGGTTGCTGTTGAATCTGGTGTAATGCATCGATCACGGGGTTGCCGGTGACTACGATACGCCAATCCTCAATGCCTTCTGCTAAAAGATTATCGCGGCTGTGCCAGGTGGGGGCAAAATGCAAATCGGCGGTGATACCGGCAATGCGGCGGTTGATCTCCTCTGGAAATGGCTCCCATTTGTTGTGCGTACGCAGGCCTGCCTCAACATGCCCAAAGTGAAGGCGATGGTAGTAAGCCAACAGAGAAGCGCACATGACAGTGGTGGTATCACCCTGAGCGAGGATCCAATCCGGTTGGATGTCTGCGATGACAGGGTCAAGGGCTGAGAGGATGCTGGCGGTTAATTTCGGAAGTGTCTGGTTGGCGCGCATCAAATCGAGGTCAATGTGAGGAGAGATGCTGAAAATGTCCAAGACCTGATCAAGCATTTCACGGTGTTGCGCCGTGACGCATATCGTGGTGGTGATGTCAGTATGGCGCTGCAATTCTTGGATGACCGGCGCCATCTTGACTGCTTCGGGCCGGGTGCCGAAAATTGTCATTACCTTCATTTGGAGACCTTTCCGACGCTCATTTTAGTAGGGGTAAGATATGCTGGTCAATGTCCTCTTCTGTTTCGATAAGCGGCAGGTTACTGTGCAGCGACCAATGTTCGGTATGTTCCACCGCTTCACCGGGCTGCAGCCAGTGCAGCGGGCCTAATGTTTCCACCTCCAGCATGGCTTCATTGGTGAAGGTTTCGAAGTTGACACCCAGGTCAGGATAAACAAAGTCCGGTTGGAAATCGAAGCGTTTGATGAACGCCCAATCGGCATATAAATAGGCCGCCCATCCATCGACGACATTGGAACCAATCTTCTGCGGGATAGCGTTGCCGG
>DSBE01000178.1 GCA_011053085.1 Chloroflexota bacterium | reverse complement strand
ATGCTCCCGCACGGGTCAATGGCATAGGTCACCTGCACCTTGCCAGCCATGTGCGGGTAACGGTAAGTGCAATGCAGCGCGATACCGCCATTCGCCATGGTCTGCAACTGTTGGGCCCTCAGCCTGCCGCGCTGCGCCGACTTGCGCCAGCAGGATGGCAGCACCAGGCGCTCAGCCCACGGCGCAAAGTTCGCCATGCCGCGGTCATTATCGGTCAGGGCGCGCCAGAAGCCAAATCCCAGCGGTGCTGTGAACCACTGGCAGCCATCCACCATATACTCGCTCAGCCAGCCGTGTTGATCAAAGCGTACTTGCAGGCGGCTGTTGGCGATCAGCACCTCGCCATCCACGAAACGATAGTTAAGCGGTTCATCGGCTTGCGGTTGAACTGGCTCTTCCTCCCCCTGTGAGGGTGATAGCCAGGTGAACTGCTCCTGCGCCGCACAATGGCCGGCAGGCGCCCAGTCACACTCTTCTTTCAAGGTGAAGGTGAAATTGAGATGGTAGACCCTGGCGGACTGCCCAAAGTCGTCGGTCAGCCCCAGCGTTTGCGGCGTAAGTACACTTTCGCCCAACGGTGGCGTGTCCAGCGCTAATTTCTTTTCAAATACAACATCACCGTCCGCCAGCAGCGCCACCGTGCAATCGAAAGCTGACAGCGCGGTATCGATATACTGATTGCGAACCACAAAGCGCTGTTCTTCTGAAGTTGCTCCCTGCGCCTCCACCCGGATATTACGGTACTGGTGCTTGACCTCGAAAAGCGCCGGGTTGGGGCTGCGGTCAGGCCGCAGCAGCCCGTTGATGCAAAAATGGCCATCATTGGGCTGATCGCCGAAATCGCCGCCATACGCCCAATAACGCTTCCCATCTTCATCCTCGCGCAGCAAGCCCTGGTCGATGTAATCCCAGATGAACCCGCCCACCAGAAAATCATGCTGTTCGAACAGCGCCATGTATTCATCCAGCCGCCCGACACTGTTGCCCATGGCATGCGCAAATTCGCACAGCAGCTTGGCTTTACCGGCATATTGCGAGGGCAGGAGCGTGGCAGCCGCCCAGGGCAGGCCGCGCTCACCAAAGCCCACTTTGACCGGTTTCCTGTCTGCCAGCCGCTGCAGGAACCTGGGCGGTGAATACATGCTGCTGAACACATCCGAGATTTCCAGCAAATGGTCGCCTTCATAATGGATCAAACGCGTCGGGTCAAGCGCCAGGGCGGCTTCTTTCATCGCGCGGAAGTTTTCGCCATAACCCGCTTCGTTGCCCAACGACCACAGGGTCACACAGGCGTGGTTTCGGTCACGTGCCACCATGCTGCGCATGCGTGCCACACAACTTTCACGCCAGCGTGGATCACTGGCAGGCAGTTTGTTGCGCAAACCGTGCGACTCCAGATTGGCTTCATCCATCACCAGCATACCGTACTGGTCGCACAGATCATAGAAGAAAGGCGCGTTGGGATAATGCGAGGTGCGAATGGCGTTGATGTTGTTCTGTTTGGCGATCAGGATATCGCGTTCGGTCTGCTCACGCGTCACGGCATAGCCGCGTTCGGGATCCATTTCGTGGCGGTTGACGCCTTTCAGCAACAGCGGTTTACCATTGACAAAGAACCCCTTTGCGCTGATCTCTACTGTGCGAAAACCATGCCGCACGACGAAACACGCCTGCAGGCTGCCGCTCTCATCCAGCAGACTGACCAGTACCTTATACAGCATAGGCTGTTCCGGCGACCACAACTGCGGCGTGGGCACAAACGCCGTGTTGCTGATCTTGCGTGTTTCACGCGGGGCAATCGACGGCAAGCGTGTGCTGACTTGATGGCACAACTCGCCTTGCGGATCATACACACGAGCCGTCAGCGTCCAGTTGTTTGCCGCTTGCGCCGCACGGTTCTCGACCCAGGCTTCCAGCGTCAAGTTCGCATCACGGCAATCAGCATCCAGGTTGGAATGCACAAAAACATCGCGCACAAAGGTGGGCGGCAGCGCCACCAGGCGCACCGAGCGGAAGATACCGCTCATGCGCCACATATCTTGATCTTCTAAATATGAGCCGTCGCACCAGCGGTAGACCTCCACCGCCAGCAGGTTCTCGCCTGGCTGAACAAGGCGGGTTATATCAAACTCCGCCGTGGTGCGTGAGTCCTGCGAATAGCCGACAAGCTCCCCATTTACCCAGACATACATCGCCGCGCTGACGCCATCAAATTGCACAAACACCCGCTGGCCGCGCCATTCCTCCGGCAAAGTGAATGCACGCCGGTAAGCACCGACCTCGTTGGTTTCAGGGTCAATGTGCGGTGGTTTTTTGGTGTCCAGACTGTACGGATAGTTGATATTGGTATAGATGGGTGTTCCATAGCCCTGCATCTCCCAATTGGATGGCACCTCGATCGTGTCCCAGTCTGCCGCGTCAAAAAACGGCAGATAAAACTCCTGCGGCTTCATGGCGACATTAGCGCACCAATGGAACTGCCACCTGCCATCCAGCGGCAGCACCAGCCTTGAATCATCACCGTTAAGTGCCGCGTTCTGCTCGTCATAGGGCACATACTGGCAATAGGCGGGTTCTTTGTTGACCTGAATGACGCCCAGATCATTCCAATGCAATCGTTCCATCACACCTCCATACAGTGAAACCAGTTGCTTAAGT
>DSBE01000300.1 GCA_011053085.1 Chloroflexota bacterium | reverse complement strand
TTTTATTCCCGCAAAACAGGTAACGAGAATCTTGGAGCGGGTGGCGCAATGGAGAGGATAGCCCAAACAGATCCGCAGTGACAATGGACCGGAATTCATTGCCAGGCACACCGCCCAGTGGGCACAGGCACATGGGATTGACTGGAAATTTATTCAGCCTGGGAAACCGAACCAGAATGGTTATGTGGAGCGTATGAATCGCACCTATCGAGAAGATGTATTGGACGCATATTTATTGCAGAACCTGGAGGAGGCACAAGAACTGACAGAAGAATGGATGATGATGTACAACGGCCAACGGCCACAGGAAGCCCTGGGAAATCTGACACCCTATGAATATGCGCTGGCAGCTGGAAACTGAAAATGTCTACTTATGATTGGTACAGTTTTTGGGACCTTGATAAAATCAACACTCCCCGTCAACGCCCCGGCTATATCCTGGCTGCCAGGTACAGGACGGCAACCTCCACTGCAATCAACCAGGTATAGAAGTGCCAGACACGCTCCGGATGATCCTCTGCGTGTTTTGACACCACCTCGAACGCCAGCCGGATCAACACCAGGTAGGCAATGCCCATCGGCAGGATGAAGCCCTGGCGCAGCAACAGAAGCAGGCGCGGGACATCACCGCCCGCCCAGAAATAGGTGAACAGGCGCGTCAACAGCGCTACCAGCGCGCTGAGCGGTACAAACGCAAACAACCCCGCAGCCAGCCACAACCCATACCCGATAATGGCATTGCGGTGTTCATCGAGGAAGGTTTTCATCAGTTGCCCTCCTGCGCGGTGACGCAGCGGTACGGGTGCCAGTAGACATCGCGCCCCCGGCTGGGGCTGGCTTCGATCCCCAGGTAGAGGCCAGTTCCTTTGAGCGCCAGCGGGTCAAACCCTTCCAGATTGGGCAGGTAGGCGTCGGGGTTGCCGGGCAGTTCCCACCACGCCACCGGGAAGAAGCCGTCTTCATCGCCGGGCACCACGGCAAAGTGCAGGCGCGAGGTCAGGTCAGCGCCGGGCAGTTCCACCGCGCCCTGGTAACCGATCAAGTCGCCCTGTTTGACCGGGTAGCCGCTGAAACTGGGCGTGAACCGGTCAAGGACATATTGTTCATTGGCGTTCCATGGATTGCGCATCGATCCGTAGAAGCTCCACACGAATTGATCTTCGTCGAACGGGTCCGGGTGCTGGATGGCGACCGCGCCTGACCAGCCCGGGAAGCGGTACAGCGTCCCATCAGCGACCGCGTACACCGGGGTTTTGCCCCACGGCAGTCCGCTGGCGATGAACGCCTGCTGCGCGTACCACAACGCCCCCATCGAACCGCTGGTGGGCGCCCTCCAGCCGGAAGCAGGTTCACAATCAAGAACCGCGCTGGCGGGTGGTCCGTCGCCTGCCGGCAGATAAACGACCGTGTCCGCCAGGTAATGGGTTGCAGTGTAGTTGTTCCACACCGCCCTGCGCATAGCGTCCGTCCAGCGCTCGCCGTCCCATTGGTGCATCAGAATCAGGTCAAACTGCTGTTGTTCGATCTCCCTGACAAATTCATACTGCTCCCAGGTGCCGTCAAAATACAGCTGCGTCATTTCAAACGGCTGCAGGTAGATGGATTTGCCGTTTTGCGGTAGCAGGTTCATCTGCTCTGTCAGCAGCACCCGCCCGGGCACACCCGCGATCAGGGCTTCGATCTGCCTTAGTTCTTCGGTCTGCGTGCGGCGGTTCTGGATGTGGCTGGCTTTCTCCACCAGGTCAATGCGCAGCATAGTGCGCATCTGGCTGAGCAACAGCAAACCGAACAGCGCCACCACGATGCCATGCACGAGGGGATCATTGAGCCACTGAGCGTGCGCTTTCTTTTCAGTGCGCAGCCAGGCGAACAACAACCCCAGCGCCAGCGCCAGCGCCGCCGCCAGTTCCAGCAGATAATTGACACTGGAACCGATCTTGCCGACTGTGATGGCTGAGGCGGTGGCGCCCAGCAGGAAAGGCGCCGCCAGTTTCCACTCGTCGATATGCCGCCAGCCAATGATAAAGAACACCAGGGCAATCATACTGATGATACGAAATGGCCCCCACAATTGATCGCGGAAATACCACTCCACCGTTTCCCAGCGGAAGGCGTTCTGGTTCGCCACCCCGATATGCTGCCAGAATCCGCCTTCGGTGGTCACCATGAAAACGGCAAACAGCGCTCCCACCAACGCCAGGGTGATACCCGCCAGGTAGAAAGCCCGTTTCCAATCCTTGAACAGCAAATATACCCCGCAGGCAAACGGCACCGCCAGCAAGTAGGATTGGCGCGTATAGGCCGCCAGGGTCAGCAGCATCGCTACCGGCAGCAGTACCCATTTGTGTGCCTGCCAGCGCAGCAGTGTGTAAAGGGCTGCCATGGCAAAGAACAATGCCAGGTTGTCCACGCGCATATAGCCGCCCCATTGGTAAACGAAAGGAAAGATGAGAAACATCACCGCCGCAGTCAGCGCCGCCAGCCGGTCGCGGCTGCCGATATACACGATCTGGAACAAGAAAAAGGCACTGCCCAGGGTGGAGAGCACGGATAGGATGCGCCCCGCCTGCAAAGAGGAAGACTCGCGGCTATTGAACAGCGACAGGATGCCGGTGAACACCGGCGGATAATTGGTGATCGTATAAGGCGGTTCTGTGA
>DSBE01000143.1 GCA_011053085.1 Chloroflexota bacterium | reverse complement strand
TCTGATCATGGCATGCTGTTCACCCTTGCGCGTTCCTCAATTTTAGATTCTTCCATCCACATGTTCTTCATGCGCTTCGATATCGCTGTGATCTGGCTATCTGAGGAATTAACGGTGGTTGACAAAACCATTGCCAGGCGTTGGCGGCCTGCCTATGCCCCTGCCCAGCCTGCCAGGTATATTCTCGAAACCCACCCATGCCAAATTGATAACTTTTCTTTACAAGACCGGGTAGAATTACTCCATGCGCAGTAGAACCTATCTGTTCTTCTGTTTATTCGCCCTCTTTCTTGCCGGTTTTTCCAGCAGGTCCATGGCGCCGAACCAGCTGCACCTGGACGAAAACGAGGACCCGACCTACATCGTCCAACCTGGTGATACACTGGCAACCATCGCGGCAGAATTTGGGGTACCTCTGGCTGATCTAATCAGCGTTAACGACATACAGAACCCTAACCTGATCCCGATCGGCACCGAATTGATTCTGCCAGGCATGCAGGGTATTTCCGGTGTGTTAACCACCATTAACCTGCCCATAGGCGCCACACTGCACAACCTGAGTATTGAATACCAGGTGGCGCCAGATGTTCTCGCAAAAGTCAACAAGATCGCCAGCCCTTCACAGATGTATCAGTCTGCCCGCTTTATCGTTCCCCTGCAGGAAGATCGTCAGATGTACGAGATATTTACTGACACTTCATCAGCATTAACCCTGTTGGAACAATCGGCTTTACACAACACCAATGTCTGGCAGATCGCCAAAGACAACCGTCAAAACAACACCTGGTCATTCTTACCTAACCGACCATTATTCCGGCGAACCACAGCAGAAGCACAATCGCCATTACTTTCAGATATCGTCCGCTCGCTGAACATCACCCCAGACGCACTTCGTCAGGGCAACATTATGACAATCGAAGTGGTCACCACACAAGAAGCTGACCTTCAGGGATTTTTTCAAGGCAGAGAGCTTCATTTTTATGAGAGTGGAGCCAATACTTACACAGCCCACCAGGGTCTGAATGCCATACATCCCGTTGGACTCAATGAATTTATCCTGCAAATCACACCATCTGATGGCAAGATGTTTGCCATTGAACAATATTTACCTTCTTACGCAACTGCTTTTGGTGTCTTGAACCTAACCGTTGACAACGCCACCCTCGACATTCCTGCGATGCGTAGCGAAGATGAAAGTATAGGGAACATCATCAGTCAGATTACCGAAGAAAAATACTGGAGCCTCCCCTTTTTATGTCCATTGGAAGCACCAATCTGTGTTCGCGATTGGTATGGAACAAACCGGAATTATAACAACGGTACATTCTTCAATTTTCACACAGGTGTTGATTATGGCGTCTGTGCTAATTTGAACATCCATGCGCCGGCCGATGGCGTTGTAGTCATTGCCCAAGAATTTACGGTTAGGGGCCTCGCTACCTATATAGACCACGGTTATGGTGTATATAGTGCCTTTTATCATCAGGCGCAGTCATACGTCAAAGTAGGCGACTTTGTCAAAGCAGGCGACCTCATTGGCGAAATTGGGTCAACCGGCCGTTCCACCGGCCCACACCTGCATTACGAGTTGATCGTGAATGGGGTACAGGTCAATCCCTACAACTGGTTGTCATCAGATTGCCAGTGATCTTTGGCACAAGTAGAAGATTAGTAACCTTAAAGAACCGGTTTTGGGTATAATTAGCATGTAATCATATGTGGAGAATCACAATTTATGTCTTTATCAACTGAAAAACAGGGAAAGCAAAAAACAGCCTCTATATGGAAGGATTTTCACGTTGACCCCCCTGATATAGAATTTATCTACAACTGGCTCCTTGAAAAAGAATCACCGCAAACGCTTCATTCAATCACCACAGCCCTGGTGGAAAATCGCATTAGCCAAAAAAAAGCAGCGATTCAGAAAAAAAATAAGAACCTGCATGTTTTTCGGCCGGTCGAAACCTATGAAACCGGCGATCAGTTAACCTTCTCCTACTTCGACATGCAGCCAGGAAAAGTGGTTTCGAAAAGAAGTGGTTCTAACCCCGACCATGGGGTTTTTGAGATCATCGCAGTCGAATTTGAAAATGGTGAGCAGCGTGAATTTGCCACTGGCATCGAAGACCACATCCTCAATGAATTCAGCTTGATGGATGAGAACGACCCGGATCTTGATCCAGAAATTGTTATGCAAACCTATGGCGACCGGCTAACAGACACTACCCACCATCAAATCGTGGCATCAGGCAGTTTTGGCAACATTGCGGAACAATGGTTCCCCGAGGCGTTGTTAATTGATATCAATGCCGGACACATGAACCTGGCTGAAGCAGTGCTGGATTTCACCGGCGACACACCAGTCAGCACAGCTGACATTATTGAGCAGATCGGCCTGAAAGACAGCAACCAGGCTCTCCTTGAGTTCTCCTTGAACATCGCCTTGCAAAATGATCCCCGCTTTGACGAGGTTGGCCCATCAGGTGATATCCTCTGGTACTTAACTTCGCGTGAACCCAAAGAAATCAACGAGCACCCATCTGTCCTGCAATCAATTCTCATTGATGAATCTTCAAAGAACGAGATCGACGACATGTTGACCATGTTTGAGGGAATGATTGCAGATGAATACGAACTTAACACCGTCCCTGGAGATGAAGAAGGC
>DSBE01000368.1 GCA_011053085.1 Chloroflexota bacterium | reverse complement strand
CACCAAACGTACCCTCGCAATCGTGGGGCTGGCGCTGGGTGGGCTGGGCCTGCTGATGCAGATCATCGCCAGCATCATCGGCCTGGTCAGCGGCACGCTCTTGAGTGCTTTTGAATCAGGAACCGGCAGCATGGAGTTCTTCGATTTCCTGGACACCTACTAAGATTTATCCCGGCAACTGAATACAACCATAAAAAAAGCGATATGACGCAAGCGCCATATCGCTTTTCATTTGTTCACACAAACCGTTTATTCAAAATCATCACTCAAGCCCAATTCGCGGCGGTCTTTCACCAAGTAGATCAGCGGCATGCCCACCAGGGTGGTGATGCCTTTGATGATCAGATTCGACAGGAAGATGGCCCACACCACCGCATTGGGCAGCACCCCGCCGAACGCCGCCCACACGAAGATCAGGCTGTCCACCGGCACACTGACCGCGTTGGAAACCAGCACGCGCGCCCACTGGTAGCGCATGGTGACTTTCCTGGTCCACAGGCTGTAGGCTTCGGTATCCAGCAGCTGCGCGACCACTTCTGCCAAAATGGAGGCGAACACAATGCGCCACACCGGCGCCAGCACAGCAGCAAAGTCAGGCTGCACCACCTGTGGATCACCCGGCAGCCAGCCCACCAACCAGAACAGGCCTGCCATGACGACGTTGATCACGGCAGCGGTGTAGATCAAGACCCGTGTGGCTTTGGCGCCCGCCACCTTATGTACCATGTCGCGCAGGGTGAAGGTCAGCGGGTAGATCAGCGTGCCGCCGTCCATGCTCAACCCGGCGATGGTGATGATCTTCAGGCTGGTGATGTCCGCCAGCATCTGCGCCGCCAAATAGGCGGAGGATACGATCAACAGGCTGTTGATGCCGTAGGAATTCTTTTTCATTTAAATCTACTTTCCAATAAACAAATTATCTGCCATGTATCGGCAGATAATTTTACCAGAACAAGTTTACAAAAATGACGCGGTAGCCATTATTGATCTTTACCGTTTGGCACCATCAGCAGCCACTGGTATTCATACGGTTCCATCAGCGTACGGTGCATCTCATCGCGGGCGCAGCCGTGTGGCATGTGCGAGAACAATTCTTTCTTCTCATTCTCTGCATATTGGGGCAGATGCAGGCGCGCCACCTGCGGCTCGTCTGAGAAGTTCGCCAATGCCAGGATCACTTCATCTTCGCTCTCGCGCAGGATCGCCAAAACCGCCGGGTTGCCGGTGGGCACGAAAGTGTAGGTGCCGCGGCTGAGCACAGGATGCGCTTTGCGCATGGCGATCAGGTAGCGGGTCCAGTGCCACAGCGAACAATCATTAAGTAGCGCGTTTTCCACATTGACTTCCTGATAGCCATAAACCTCGTCATCGATCACCGGTGCGTAGGTTTCGTCGGCGGTGGAAAAACCGCCATTGGGGGCATCTTTCCACTGCATGGGGGTGCGCACGCCATTGCGGTCGAACAGCCAGATGTTGTCGCCCATGCCGATCTCATCACCGTAATAGATGATGGGCGAACCCGGCAGCGAAAACAGCACCACGTTCAACAGTTCGATCTTACGGCGGTCATTGTCAAGCAGCGGCGCCAGCCGTCGGCGGATACCGAGATTGAGGCGCATGCGATCTTCGGGGGCGTATTGCTGCCACATCCACTGGCGCTCTTCCTCGGTCACCATTTCCAGGGTGAGTTCGTCGTGGTTGCGCAGGAATGTGCACCACTGGCAATTGTCGGGGATGTCCGGTGTGCGTTCCATGATGTTGATCACATCGGCGGCGTCGCCTTTTTTGACCGCCATAAACAGGCGCGGCATCACCGGAAAATGGAAGCACATCTGGAACTCGTCGCCGTCGGCAAAATAGGGCCGCAAATCCCACGGCCACATGTTGGCTTCACCCAGCAGAATGGCGCCGGGGAACTCTTCTTCCATGAAGGCGCGGAAATTCTTGAGAATGACATGCGTTTCGGGCAGGTTTTCGTTGCTGGTGCCTTCACGTTCGATCAGGTAGGGCACAGCATCGGCGCGGAAGCCATCCAGACCAAGCGACAGCCAGAAGCGGGCGATGTTCTTGAACTCTTCGATCACCGCCGGGTTGTCCCAGTTGAGGTCCGGCTGGGTGCGGTAGAAGCGGTGCCAGAAATACTGCCCCGCCACCTCGTCATAGGTCCAGTTGGAAGGTTCGGTATCGAGGAAGATGATGCGCGTTTCACTGTACTTCTCATCGGTATCTGACCATACATACCAATCGCGGTAGGGCGAGTCTTTGCTCTGGCGCGCTGATTGGAACCAGGGGTGCATGTCTGAGGTATGGTTCATCACCAGGTCGGTGATGATGCGGATACCGCGCTTTTTGGCTTCGGCGATCAGTCTTTTGAAATCATCCAGCGTACCGTAGTCGGGGTGGATGTTGTAGTAATCAGAGATATCATAGCCATCATCACGCAGCGGTGAGGGGTACATGGGCGAGAGCCACAGGCAGTCGACGCCCAGGTTCTTGAAGTAATCCAGCTCCTCGGTCAGGCCGATCAGGTCGCCGTGACCATCTCCGTTGCCGTCCTTGAATGCGCGAATGTAAACCTCGTAGAAAATCGCGTCTTTATACCAGGTGAGATTGGTTTCCGCCATGGATGTTCTCCCTTTTGTCAGTCATTGATTGGTGAGTGAGT
>DSBE01000266.1 GCA_011053085.1 Chloroflexota bacterium | reverse complement strand
GGTATGCAGCCAGAAAGATAATTTGCCTTTAATGGGTAAAGCGCCAGCCAGGATGTACCAGAACGCCACAAACAGGTTGGTATGGAAGGTGTAAAAAGGCAGCCAGTAAGGGAATTTTTCATCGGTGAACAAATACACCAACAGACCGAGGCCAAAGATGATGCGAATGACACGTTGTGTTTTCCCTTCGTACGTCATGTCGCCAATTATACAAGGATTTTTCTTTCTCTGGTTAATGCCGCTATAATCGGTGTATGGTGAAAAAGACCGTACCAACAACTCAATTTGAACAGATCTGGTGGCAGCGCTCTTTTGATTGTGTGGCGGGGGTAGATGAGGCCGGGCGGGGTGCCTGGGCAGGCCCGGTGACCGCGGGTGCTGTCATTCTCCCCCTCAGCAGAAACCTGGAAAATATGCTGACAGGGGTCAGGGATTCCAAACAAATGAGCGCACGGCAGCGCGATGACATGCTGGACAAAATTCAACAGGTTGCTGTTGCCTGGGCGGTTGGCTGGGCATCCAATGTCGAAATTGATATGGTTGGTATCCTGCCGGCAACAAGACTTGCCATGCAGCGTGCGGTGGCATGTTTGCAGCCTGCCGCCCAGGCATTGATCATTGACGCGGTGAACCTGCCTGCAGTGGCATTGCCGCAGGAATCGATGAAATTCGGCGACCAGCTTTGCCTCAGCATTGCAGCTGCCTCTATATGCGCAAAGGTATATCGTGACCGCTGGATGCAGGCAGCAGATCACCTGTATCCGGGGTACGGTTTTGCCCGCCACAAAGGTTATGGCACGCGGCAGCATCAAGAAGCAATCGTGGAATTAGGTGTATGCGAACTGCACCGTTTTAGTTTTCGACCAATGACAGAATAAAATAACGCCCGCAAACTGGTTGCGGGCGTTCAATGTGGCCATATTACGGTTTAGACAGCTGGCTTTTCTTCTATATCAGTCGAAGGTTTGGCCTCTTCCGGCTCGATACGCGTTCCATCAGGGAGAATGGCCCCCTTGGGGATTACCACGATGCCATCGCGGACATAATAGAGTTCATGGTCAATTTCAGTGCCCCGTGGGAATTCGCGGATGACGACATTGCGTCCGACGCGCACATTTTTGTCGAGGATAGCTCCAGTGATCTGTGAGCCGTCACCAACGCCCAGCGGTGGTGTACCTTCCGGCTGGATATCGGGACTGTCATAGTAGTCGAGGCCCATGATGATAGAACGTGAGATGTAAGAGCCGGTGCCGATCAATGAGCGCAAGCCGATGACGCTGTTGCGAATTACTGAATCTTCGATGCGGCAGCCATCAGCAATGAGTGCTTTTTGAATGGTGCAATTTTCAACGGTTGTGCCGGGCAGGAAGCGTGAGCGGGTGTAGATGGGGGTATTCGGGTCAAAGAAATTGATATTGGGGTCTTTGGCAGCCAGTTGCAAGTTGGTATCATAAAAGGAGCGCATGGTTCCGATATCTTCCCAGTAGCCATCAAAACGATATCCAAATGTGTTTTTGGTTTCAATGGCATAGGGAATGATGTGCTTGCCAAAGTCTTCCTGAGAATTTTCTTGCAGAAGTTCGATCAGAACATCTGTTTTGAAGAAATAAATGCCCATAGAACAAAGATAAGGTTGGTCTGGATCATCACTGGAGACGAGTGACTTGAGCAGTTTGGGGTCTTTGGGTTTTTCAGCAAAGGCAGAAATGCGGTCATCTTTTTCGGTTTTCAGGATGCCGAAGCGCGAGGCTTCTTCTTTCTTCACTGGCTGCACCGCAATGGTTACATCAGCGTCATGTGACCAGTGAAAGTCTGCCAGTTCACGGTAATCCATGCGATATAGATGGTCGCCGGAGAGGATCATGGTGTAGGCACAGCGTGCTGATTCAATTTCGTTGATCTGTTTGCGCACAGCATCAGCGTTCCCCTGGTACCATTCAGCGCCTGCCAGGGTCTGTTCGGCCGCCCAAATCTGCACCCAACCTTTGGAAAAATTGTCAAAGTTGTAAGTACGCGAGATGTGGCGATGCAGACTGACGGTCAGAAATTGGGTCAAAACAGCGATGTAATTGACTTCGGAGTTGATGCAGTTGCTGATGGGAATGTCGATCAGGCGGTATTTTCCAGCGATGGGAACTGCGGGTTTGGCGCGCTGTTGGGTCAATGGATACAGGCGGGTGCCGGCGCCGCCGCCCAGAATTAATGCGAGGATATTGGAATAGGTTTTCCGGTTGTTGACCTTTTTTATACTCATCGACAGGTTCCTTTCACTGATTCTCTTATTGGTGAAGGGGTTATATGAAACCCATTTCTCAAATTATAACTTATTAATCTTGTTACAAAAATACCTGTTTGTAAAGGATGGGTGAATGGTTTGTTAATGAAAAATGAGCCCGGGTTTTTGTATCCTGCTCTCTTCAGGTTCAGCGGGTACCTTTGACTTTTCGAAAAAATCAAAAGTCTTCGTCATTTGTTCTTCGCTTTGGGTTGTGGTGCCAGATTCTTTTGGCCTGGTAGAGATCTTTGAGTTTTTTTTTGAAAACTCAAAGATCATCGTCATATGTACTTCATCTTGGGTTATGGCATGCGTAGCTTAAGTAAAGAACATTGAGTTCCTTGAAAACTCAATGTTCTTCTTATGAAGTATCTCACTGTGTGTTATTGGG
>DSBE01000233.1 GCA_011053085.1 Chloroflexota bacterium | reverse complement strand
GTTGACTTTGATTCTGGCAACGATGTAAGGCTACAAAACCAGTTGCTGAGTGAATTGCAGGTGTGCCAATCACCTCGCCAGACCCCTGAGGGACGGGCTACCATGATCCATCTGTCATTGGAGTTGTTAAACCGCCAGTTTGACCGTTCGTGATTACTTTAGTTCGATCGGCAGGCGAATGCTGAAGGTCGTGCCTTTACCCAATTCACTGGTAGCCATAATGGTGCCGCCATGTGCCTCAACAATTTGTTTGCAAATGGATAAGCCAAGACCGGTTCCTTCGGCAACATCAATGGCACGGGCAGAGCGGAAAAAACGTTCAAACAAATGACTCAGGTCGTCTGGCGACATCCCTATGCCGGTATCGGTGATGTCAATCTGAACGGTGTCATGATCGGATTGATAGGCAGAAACGATCACCTTGCCGTCTGGCTGGTTGTATTTGGTGGCATTGCTAAGCAGATTGGTCAGCACTTGCTTAATTTTCTCCTGGTCAGCCTCAATGGTCAGGTCGTCTGAATCGATGTGATATTCTAATGCCACATTTTTCTCCTGGGCTACAGGCTGCAAAATCAGTATACAGGATTGAATCAACTCCGAAACGGAAAAAGGCTGGGCACGGAAATAGATGCGGCCTGATTCAAGCCGGGCGATGTCAAGAAAATCAGAAGCCATCTGGTGCAGGCGCTGGGTCTCCTGCTGGATGGTTTTTACCAGTTTGGTGCGTTGTTCCTGCGGCAGATCCTCGCGCTGGAGCAAGTAAGCGACTGTATTGATCGAACCCAGGGGAGTGCGGATCTCATGCACAAGTTCAGAGATCAAGTCAGATTGCTGGAAGAGACGGGCGTTATTGATGGCTACCGCAGCTTGTGAGGCAAGAATGGACAAATAACGCTCATCATCCTGATCGAACAAGCCTTCATATTTATTGAGGACTTCCAGTACGCCAATCAATTTATTCTGGGTGATCATCGGAACCGCAATGATGGATTTGGTGAAAAAGTCAATTTTTTGAGCGACATTTTTAAACCAGCGTTGGTCTTTACTGACATCTTCCACAATCACAGGCTCGCGGTTGAGCGCTACCCAACCGGCCAAACTCTCTTTCGGCACCACCATTTTGTGCAGCAATGCTTCTTTGCTGGCGTTGGTCATGGCGGCAAAATGGAGCTGTTGATTGGTATCGTTATACAGCAGGATTGAGGCGGCTTCGGCGTTGGTCAGTTGCTTGGCGGTATGAATGATCTTGCGCAGGATGGATTCAAGGTCAAAGGTAGCAGCCAGATCGAGAAAAATGTCGATAAACTGCTGGTAGAAGTCATTTTGTGGCGGCATCGTTGATTGTTCAGGCGTTTCCGCAGGTTGTATTGGTCTTACTTCCTGGTTGTTTTGTGTCACATTGCGCTGGCTTTATGATTGTCTTTCGGTTTCAGCAAATTCATTATACCTGTTGAGCAATTTGTTCGTGGCGTTGTTGAGCTGCTGGGTGACAATGTTGTTGGTGCGAATCAAACCTATCGGTTTGTGGCCGGCTTCTGCCTGATAGGCCTGTTCAGGTGAGGCGGGGATGATATGGGCCACACTGTGGTGAATGGCTTCTTCCATTTCATTCAAGGTGAGGGCAATGGTGGAGCGCCCGCGGCTGATCGAGACGATATTGAGGGGTTTTACTGTGTCAAATTCAAAACTTGCCAGTTCATTGACCAGTTTGCGGGTCTTAACAATGATTGATGGCAGAGGAGAACTGACCACAATGACCTCATTGCACCATTCCAGGAGTGTGTCGTAGTTTGACCAGTGCATGGATCCAAAGTCAAAGAAAGCCAACGGTGCCATCTTGTTGACCTGCTGCATGACTTTCAACGCATGGTCATGTTGTTCGTAGTAGCGGTTGAATTTCAAGGAATCGCCGGCAGTCAGTATCTGGGGACCATAGGACATACGAATCAGTTCAGGGTCAATAATGTCTGGTGAGATTTCATTGATCGGCATCTTCAAGAAATCTTCCAGAATCTTTTTGTCCTCAGCGCCGCCGTAGAAATTGCGGAAACTGCCATGACCGGGGGTCATCTCAACGCCGATGATCTCACGAGAATGCAATTGCTGGGCAGCCATGCAGGCCAGGTTCACCATAATGGTGGATGCGCCAACACCTCCGGCAGCGCCAATGACGGCGACTGCGTAGTTGCTGGGGTGCTCCTCTGGCAGTATCACCGGGCTTTTTTCCAGCAGGGTCTTAACATGGGAAATCAATTCGGCAGGATGGATGGGTTTGGTCAAATAATCATCTGCACCGGATTCATAACCGGTCACTTTGTCGGATGATTGGTTGCGGGCGCTGAAGATCAGCACCGGGATGTCTTCTGTTTTGGCGTTCTTTTTTAGCCGCTTGACCACTTCAAAGCCGTTGATATCCGGCATCATGATATCGAGGATGATCAAGTTGGGTTTTTCGGAAAAGGCCAGTTCTAATGCCTGGCTGCCGTTATTGGCCGTGATCACCTGCATGCCCTGACGGCGTAAGGCAATGCTGATCAGTCTTAACGTTTCGACTTCATCATCCACAATTAATATTTTTTTTATCATGGCAAACCTCGCAAGAGCAGCTGGTGAAAAAGGATATTCTGTTGGTGAATTTTTAGTAGGAGACAGGATAGCTTAATAATAT
>DSBE01000318.1 GCA_011053085.1 Chloroflexota bacterium | reverse complement strand
TTTTACCTGCTTTCGAGCGCGAGCAGCTTGCCAACACCAGCCTTGCCATGCAGGCCTTTTTCTATGATGATGATCCTGCCGGCTGGCAGAAAGCGTTCGATGCCGCCGCCGCCTACAGCAATCTGGCCGGTAAGACCATCGGCATTGAACCCACCCAGATGCGCTATCTGGAGATGCAGTATATACAACAAGCCGCCGCTGACCTCACCTTCACCAGTGCTGCCGACCTCATCGCATCCTTGCGCATGCACAAGGATGCCAGCGAACAAGCCGCCATGCAGGCAGCGGTGAACCTGTCAGAACAGGCGCTGCGCTCTTCGCTGGCGCAATTTCAGCCGCACATGACCGAAAAAAAATTCGCCAATGTGCTGTTAATGCAGATGCTGCAAGCTGGTGCGGAAGGCCTTTCTTTTGGCTCCATCGTGGCAGGCGGACCCAACAGCGCCAACCCGCATGCCACCCCCACCGACCGTCCCATTCAGCCCGGCGACCTGCTGGTGATCGATTACGGCGCTAAAGTTGATGGCTACTGCGCCGATATCACCCGCACCTTTGCCATCGGACAGATCGACCCTGAACTCGTAAAAATTCACGAGGTCACGCAGGCTGCCAATGCCGCCGCGCGCGAGTATGCCCGCCCGGGGGTAACCGCACAATCCGTTGACCAGGCGGCACGGTCTGTGATCGAACAAGCTGGCTACGGCCCTTATTTCACCCACCGGCTGGGCCACGGTCTGGGGTTGGAAGGCCACGAACCGCCCTACATACATGGCGGTAACCCGCTGATTCTGCAGCCCGGCATGACATTTACCATCGAACCCGGCATCTACCTGCCCGGCAAAGGCGGCGTGCGCATGGAAGATGATGTCATCATCACCCCAGACGGATGCCTCAGCCTGACCACCTTTCCGCGTGAACTGATCACCCTATGAGTAAAAGCCGACCAAACTCCACCAGCCTTACTTATATGTCCGGGGCAGAACCTCGTTTACTCCGTGGAAATCACCGTCTGGGCGTATTGATGGTGCACGGTTTTGTGGGCACGCCAGCCGAAATCCTGCCCCTGACAATGGCTGTTGCTGCCGAAGGCTACACCGTGCTCTCTGTACGCCTCAGCGGGCATGGCACCCATGTCAGGGACATGCAGCACACCCGTTGGATGGATTGGGTCATGGATGTCGCAGACGGGCTGCATATCCTTTCAGGCCTGTGTGATGAGATCGTTCTGTGCGGTTTTTCCATGGGTGGGACCCTCAGCCTGCTGACTGCCGCGCACCATCCGCAGATCAAGGCAGTCATTGCCATCGAATCCCCCCTGCGCATGCTGCCAGAATGGCTGATTGCCCCCCTGCAACTGCTCTCGCTCCTGCTGCCGGCCATTGCCCCCCTGCCAGTGGTTAGACCTTTTATGTCAATAGGCAAACGAGAAGAGATCAACCAGATGATCGCTGCGTCGATTGGCTATCACCAGTTCGCCACGCGGGGATTTGCCGAAATCCTGAAACTGCTGCGTTACACCCGCCAACAGCTGGCAACTGTCACCGCGCCGGCTCTGTTGATCCACTCGCGGGCAGACGATGTGGTTGACTTTGCCAACGTGAAACTGATCCAGGAAGGAATTTCTTCCACAAACATCCAAACCCTGTACCTCGAAAAAAGCCTGCACAATGTTATTCTCGGCCCGGAAGCCCCGCAGGTCATCCAGGCGGTGGTATCATTTCTTCATCAGTGTGAAGAAGGTAAAGCATGAAACCAATTGTCAAAACCTACCCCGTTGGGCAGATGGGCAACAATACCTACCTGTTCGGTGATCCCGAAAGCAAACAAGCAGTACTCATCGACCCTGCCTTTGAATCCAGCGTTGTCCTGCCCGAAATTGAAACAGAAGGCTGGCAATTAACCCATATCCTGCTGACGCATGCCCATTTTGACCATACCTACGGCATTTACGAACTGAGCCAGGCGCTGCCTTCTGTGCCACCTATCGCCCTGCATCGGTGCGACAAAGACCTGTATGAAAGCGGCGGTTTGGGTGAATTGATGGGCCTGCAGCGCGACCCGCTGCCCCAGCCCACCATCTGGCTGGAAGAAGGCACCATCATTAGGGTTGGCAGCCAGGTGTTGCTCACGCGACACTGCCCGGGCCACACCCCCGGCCATGTATTCTTCTACAGCGATGCCGCCAAAACCGCCTTTGTTGGTGATATCATCTTCCTGCAGGGCATCGGCCGCACCGACCTGCCCGGCGGTAGCGAGTCGGTTCTATTAAAAAACATCGCCGCCCACATTTTCAGCCTGCCTGCTGAAACCCATTTGCTGCCCGGTCACGGCCCCGCTACAACTGTGGCGAAGGAACGCGCACACAACCCGTTCTTCTAAAGCGGCCAGAGCCACAACAATAGCGAAAGGAAAAAGCCCGGCAATCACCGGGCTTTTTCCTGATTACGGGGAAATCGCTTACTTCGCCGTGCCGACCGCGCGGGTCTCCCGGATCACGGTCACCGTGATCTGCCCGGGGTACTGCATGGTGTCTTCGATCTGCTGGGCGATCTCTTTCGCCATCTTGCTGGCGGCATAATCGTCGATCTGCTCCGGCCGCACGATAATACGCACTTCACGCCCCGCCTGGATGGCATAGGTTTGCTCAACCCCGGGGAATGCATTGGCAA
>DSBE01000094.1 GCA_011053085.1 Chloroflexota bacterium | reverse complement strand
CTGCCCCCTGCACGTCGCTGTTCAAACCGCTGTGGTTTGAGAGCGGACTGCCCGGCAAGGCAGTGTCTGCTACCGCCGAATTCAACGAAGATCATCTTTGGTGGCGGCATGAATTGCTGCATCGGAGCGTCATCATGGACCCGGTAACTTACCTGCCTTTGCTGACAGAAGAACAACAGCAAACAGGAGCTGCCTTTTTAGCAAAGGCACGGGCAGTTCAGCAAGATGGCAGTGTGGAAGAGAAACGACAGGTCAGTGAGGCTTGTTTTAACGAGGCAGCTGAAATTACTGATCGATGGATTGAAAAAGTCCGCCAAACAGAAGTGGTCAACAAACCGGGTTTTCTCTACCGACGCGCGTGGCAGCAATGGAACCGCAAGGTGAACTTCCCGCAATAAATTGTGAAAAAAAGAACCCGGTTTGAGCCGGGTTCATTTGTCTTAATCGGTTCGCTTTTTGCTCATCAGCCACTGATACAGGGCGGGATTGTCGTAGGTTTCCGTCCAGGAATCATGGTCCACTCCGGGATAGCGTGTATAACGGATCTTACCACCGTATTCACGCAATTGTTCCACCAGGTGATCGGAATAAGCGACCGTAACGACTGAGTCAGCATCGCCGTGGAAATTCCAGATGGGGATATTGATGATCTTTTTGAGGATGGAGGGCTGGTAATGGGCATCCATGAGTCCGCCGCAAATGGGCGCGGCGGCAGCAAAGGTGTCAGGATAATCCACCAGCATCTGCCAGGTGCCGAAACCACCCAGGCTCAAGCCAGTGATCCAGATGCGGTCAGGGTCAATGGGATGGCTGCTACAGATGCCATCGATCAGGGCGTGCACGGAGGCAGTGATCTCGCTCCATACGGTCGACTGCGGGCATTGGGGCGACGCCACGAAGAACGGGAAAGAACCACCGTTCTCGATCACTTTGGGCAGGCCGTGTATGCGGATAGAACACAGGTCGGTGCCGCGTTCGCCCATGCCGTGCAAAAAGACCAGCAGGGGATAGGTCTCGCCCGGGTTTGATGCTGCGCCTTCAGGCTGATAGAGCAGATAGGGCAGGTCAGTCAGCCCCTGTTCTTCACCGGAAAACAACATTTTCTGTTCAACCAGTTGGTCAACCACGTCGAATGGAACACTCAATAGCGGTGTCAATTCAGCAACGGCGCCATTCACAGCCGGGGCATGTCCCCCGACAAAGACCTTGAATTCGCCGGGTTCAACAAAAGGCGCGCCGTCATCGGTGAAACATGCCAGCTGGTCAGGGGTAATTTCAAACTTGAGGGTTTTGGCTTCGCCGGGGCGCAGATACACTTTCTCAAAGCCGACCAGGGTGTAATGGGGCACGGGAACGCTGGCTTCGACATCGGAGACATACACCTGTGCGACCTCATAGCCGCCTAATTCACTGGTATTGCGCACAGTGAATTCGACCAGCTGGGTCTCGTCTTTCTGCAGTTGCGGCGCCATCAGACGCAGCTTTTCATAGACAAAGCTGCTGTAACTGAGGCCGTAGCCGAATGGATACAGGCATTTACCCTCAAAGTAGCGGTAGGTGCGCCCTTGCATGGCATAGTCTTCAAAGGCAGGCAGATCGTCTTCGCCCTGGTAGAAGGTGACCGGCAGGCGTCCGGCGGGGTTGTAATCACCGAACAGAACATCACCCACGGCGAGGCCGCCCGCCTGGCCCGGATACCAGGCCTCGAGGATGGCAGGCAGGTTGGCTTGCGCCCAGTTGATGGCAACAGCGCTGCCATTCAACAACACCAGTATGACGGGTTTGCCGGTGTCGTGGATGGCTTCGAGCAGTTCTTCCTGCATGCCGGGCAGGGCGAGCGAGGTGCGGTCGCCGTGACTGCGTTCGTCGGGCTGGTTGCCTTCCTCCTGGCCTTCTTCGCCCTCAAACAACTGCGACAGACCCAGCACGACCACCGCCACATCGGATGCCTCTGCCAGCGAAACGGCTTCGGCAAACAAGGCTTTGCTGTCGGTGGTCAGGTCACACCCGGGAGCATACTGGACCTTGATACCCTCGCCGGCGCGTTCACGGATACCAGCAAAGAGGGTGGAGGCCTGGGCGGGGTCGCCGAAGTAGTTCCCTCGCAGCACCAATTCATCATCTGCCTTGGGTCCGATCACGGCGATGGAGCCGATGGATGCACGGTCGAGGGGCAGTACTCCCTCATTTTTCAACAGCACCATGGATTCGCGCGCGGTTTCCAGCGCCAGCGCCTGATGGGCGGGGCTGTTGACCACCGCGTAGGGGATGGCGTTGAAAGGCACATCCTCAAATGGGTCAAACATGCCCAACAGAAAACGCGCCTTGAACAGGCGTTTGACCGACCGGTCGATGATGGCTTCGGAGATTAATCCTTTTTGGTGGGCTTCTACCAGAAAGGCGTAGGTTTCGCCGCAATTGAGGTCACAGCCGTGCTGTACGGCGAGGGCGGAGGCTTCCGCGGCAGTCTCGACCAGTTTGTGGTGCTTGTAGATGTCGCTGATAGCGCCGCAGTCAGAGACCACATAGCCATCGAAACCCCACTCCTCACGCAGCACCTGCTGCAGCAAGGTTTCAGAAGCACAGCAGGCTTCGCTGTTGGTGCGGTTGTAGGCGCCCATGACGGAGTAAGCCTGACCTTCCTGCACAGTCGCCTGGAAGGCAGGCAGATAG
>DSBE01000176.1 GCA_011053085.1 Chloroflexota bacterium | reverse complement strand
GTTAATAATCTGTAAAAGGTATCTTCACGACGATGGAACAGTCTCCCAAAGTACGCGAAAAGAAACAACCCTTCAAACGCTGGAATCCTCGTTTGCTCTTGAGCCGCTATTTGCGGTTGAACCTGGCCAAACGCGATGACCGCAACGCCTACTATCTGGTAGCAGAAGTTTTCTGGGCAAGTTTTCTGAATGCCGCTGCCGCCTTCAACGTCGCTTATGCCATTCGCTTAGGCGCCAGCGACCAGATGATTGGCTTTCTTTCATCGATCCCCGCGCTGTTCGCCATCTTTCTCTCCATCCCGGTTGCGCAGATCCTGCAGCAAGCCAAACATAAGAAACCCCTGTTATTGTCCAGTTTGACGGTCTTCCGCGCCGGCTTCATCGCCATCGCGCTGGTGCCATGGCTGAACTTTTTGAACATTCCCAGCGGCGCAGTGGTAGTGGTGGTTTTGGTCCTGTTTTCTATCACCAATCGCCCGTTCATCGTTGGCTTTGCCCCCATGATGTCTGCAGTGCTGCCCCCGCAAAAACAGGCGCCGGTCATCTCAGCTCGGATGCAACTTATGCATGCGGTGCAATCTGGCACAGTCTTTTTGCTGGGCTTCTGGCTGGATGCTGTCGTCTTCCCGCTCAACTACACGATCATGTATACTGTCACCGTTCTTCTGTCGATAGTGTCCATTGTGTTAATCAAGAAGATTGAATATGACGACAAACCAAAAATCAACGTCGTCAAAACCAGGAACATCAAAACCACCCTGAAGAGTTTCATCAAGGTGGCAAAGAACAACCCCAGGTTTATGCGTTTTACCACAAACGTGTTTCTGATGGACTTCGGCATGTGGGCCAGTATCCCCTTGTTCAGCCTCTATTATCTCAATGTGTTAAATGCCACTGATGGTTGGATCGGCACCTTCAGCAGCATCAATAACGTCAGCAATATTGTCGGCTATGGTTTATGGCGTCCATTCGTCAACCGTATCGGACCTGAACGCCTGATACGCTATGTCGCGTTGATGCGCCCCTTGTGGCCTTTGGCAGTGGCATTGGCGCCCAATCTTACCTTTCTGTTGTTCGCCGGTGGCGCTTGGGGCTTGATGGTGCCGGGGCTTGGGTTGTGCAGCCAGAGCCTCTTCTTGCGTATACTTCCAGTAGATGCCCGTGAAGAGGGACAGGCGCTGCATTCCACTATACAGAATTCATCCATGTTTCTCAGTCCCCTGATAGGTATCGCCATCGCAGAAGCCATCGGCATCCCCAACGCCCTGTTCATCTTTGCCGGCGTCAGGCTGTTGGGCAGCCTCATGTGGACATTCAACCCCATCGACAGAGAAGAACCAGAAGCTGCTCCTGCTGCCTAAAAATAGCCTTTGAAAGAGCCAAACTGGTCATGGATTGACAGGGTCACAAACGAAAACAGCAAAGTTACCATAATCGTGCACCCGCTCAACCATGGCCGGTGGACAGATCGACGGGTCAAATGGTGACCCGGAGAACAAATTCTGATAAGCAGAGTCCTCACGCCTGTCCATCACCAGGTATATGTCTTGCCAGCGATCCCGCTCGCGCAAACCCAGCACCGTACCCATGGGCATGCCGTAATAATCAAAATAGTACCAATAAGCGGTGCTGAAATCGACCGAAGTCAGCACAACATCCTCTTCACTGATTCTTTCACGCAGCCAGAGCGTGATTGTTTCGACATCACCCATCTCTCCCTGATGGTATTCGCTGTTTTGCCGTAAATGCACCACACCAAACCCTATCAGCCCCACCAAAAGAACGGATATTAAAACCTCAGTAGTTTTTCTGGCCGTTGGTGATGAAGCCACTGCTTTCAAAAAGCTGACCAGACCTGCAGCACTCCAGATCAACAACATGGGGAGCAGATAGGTCCAGGTGCGCGACCAGGGATTGGGTCGCTGAACCGCAAAGATCACAGCCAACACCAGCAACGTCACCAACGGTAGTGAAACCCGGCAATCCTTAACCGCCCGCCGCAGCAGCAGATACAGTATCAAACCAGCGATGATGACAATCACCATCGCCTGCGGTACTTCCCAGCTCCAGTCCCGCAGGGTTTCTGCCAGCCGGATCGGCAGTGTCTGGCGGAAATCAAGGAATGACAGACGCGCAACGAAAGGATTGTTGAAAAAAGAATCCCACCCGCTGCCAATTAGAAAAACTGGCAGGTATAGCAGGAAGGTCAAAACCCCTGTAAGAATCCCATATCCCAATAAGTATTTTACAAACACCGCTTGATTCTGGTAATCATCGCCAATGTCACCCAGAATACCGCTGAAAAGCAGCCACACCCACAGGATCGCAAACGGATACAGCGCCACCGGCAATGTGTAGAAATTCAACACGCTGACCAGCACCAACAGCAGCCAGGCAAAGCGGTTGCAGGTTCGCTGCACGATCTCCGACAATGCCACCATCCAGATTGTGAACAACGCCATCAGCATGTATCCGCGTCCGTTCACCGATTGCAGTTTTAACCAGGGCAGTACCGCCACCAGGGCGCAAGCCAGCAGTGCCTGCCAGCGGCCATATTCCCGTCTTGTGTAAAGATACACACTCACCGTCAGCAGCACACCAGCCACAAAGGCTGGCAGACGTACGATAATTGGACCAGCATTGCCAAGCCAGCCGTACAAAACATGAATCAGGAGAGTGTTG
>DSBE01000053.1 GCA_011053085.1 Chloroflexota bacterium | reverse complement strand
GGTGTGCAGTATCATCCCAGTGTTCCGCGCGAGATCCGCGACCAGATCAACAATGTGCTGGTCAACATTGGCAACATTGAAGGTGGTGCCGATGCTCTGTTTGCCGCTTACCAGTGGAATGAACTTGCTCTGTATGGTGACGATTTCTACGATCCCTTCCGCCAGGTTTTGGATGCGGCGGGTGTTGATGTCGAATCTTTGATGAACTAAATTAATAATTACTTTAGCTGAACCATAAGAGGGCAAATCACTTGCCCTCTTATGCTACAATGAGTTTCTTGGACAGTTATCCCTGCAAGAACCTCAAGGAGGAAACTCACAAATGCTGGAAATCCGTCATTTGACCAAAATATATGATGATGGCACCGTAGCGCTGGATGACGTCAGTTTTTCTGTACCGGATGGTGAATTTCTGGTAGTCATCGGGCTGAGTGGGTCGGGCAAATCGACCCTGCTGCGCTGTATCAACCGCCTGATTGACCCGACTGAGGGGGAAATTTTGTGGAACGGGCAGGATCTGGCGCAACTAAAGGGGACAGAACTGCGGCAGGCGCGCCGTAAAATCGGCATGGTCTTCCAACAGTTCAACCTGGTGCGCCGTTCCAAGGTGATCGCCAATGTAATGTCGGGCAGGCTGGGTTACACCGGCACGATGCAATCCCTGATGAACCGCTTTTCTGCCAACGATATGCAAATGGCGCAGGATGCCATGCGGCGGCTGGGCATAGAAAACCAGGCGCATAAGTTGGCGCGTGAATTGAGCGGCGGCCAACAGCAGCGTGTAGGCATTGCGCGCGCCTTGATGCAGGAACCGGAAATGATCCTGGCGGATGAGCCGGTGGCCAGCCTCGACCCGGTGCTGGCGCATTCCATTTTGCAATATCTGGAACTGTTGAATCAAGAAGATGGCATGACGATTTTGTGCAGTCTGCATTACCTTGACCTGGTGCAGCGTTATGCCACCTCAGTGATCGGCTTGCGCGCTGGCAAGATCGTGTATCAGGGCAGCAAGCGAGATATTATGAAGATGACCGATCGCCAATTCAAGGATATCTATGGCGAGGAAGCGGAACGTCTTGGCAACGGCTTGGAAGGGGCACTGGAGGAAGAGGAGGTGGACGCATGACGGAGAATACCAAAAAATGGATTGATCCAGATGAGTTGAAAACCTCCCTGGTTTCGCCAGGGCTGGCGGCGCTGCTTTCTGCGATTGTACCTGGATTGGGACAGGCTTTCACTCGCCAGTGGAAGCGCGGTTTGCTGGTTTTTGCCTCCACCCTCACCATCATCGGACTATTGATCTGGCGTTTTCGATTGGCTGCGCCGCGTGATAGCGGTGTCTGGAATATCGTCGCCAAAGCCTTTCGACTGCAGCCGGTATTGATTGTGGTAAGTGTGTTGGTTGGGTTGCTTTACCTGGCGATAATCTACGATGCTTATAAGTTGGCCCAGATTGCAGGAAATCCGCTAAAACGGCGGCCGTTTTTGGTGTTTACCATGCTGTTGCTGGTCTTCTTCAGCATTGGCTGGCAGATCGGGCGTATCGATCCGGTGGCCATGTTCCCAATACCGAGTAATGCAGTGCGAGCATTGGGGGGTGTCCTGTGGCCCTGGGAGAAAGCGATTGTTTTTCCAGAAGATATCCAGAAGGGTGTGACGTTGATCGAATCACCCTGCCGGGACGAAACTTTCACCCAGCCAGAAGCCCTGGAGACCGGCCCCTACCTGCTGACGGATCCTATCTGTGGTGATACCACTACTTTTGAAGGCAATGTCGGCACCACGTTTTTTGTACGTGGTTTCGGTTTTGATCCGGAAGAAGAAGTGGTGATCTGGTGGACGGACCCGGCGGGCAATGAGTTCCGCCAACGACAGGGTGGAGAAAATGTGAAGGTTATACCGGATGAAAACGGCGATTTTGAGATCGACATCATCATGCCTTACCGTTTGCTGCCGCCATCATTCGATGAAGACCAGAATGTGTGGCAATTGGAAGGCCGGCAGGTGGCGCATGTTGGTGAATGGGAGTTCAGCTCTGAAATCAAGCTCGCGGTTGAGAAGATGGTCGAGACCATTTTCATCGGCATGATGGCAACCTTCTTCGGTATTATTCTTTCACTGCCATTGAGTTTTATGGCAGCCAAGAACCTGATGAGTGCCAATCCGCTGACCCTGGTGCTCTACTATGTGGTGCGCAGTTTGATGAACATCATCCGTTCGATCGAACCGTTGATCTGGGCGATTTTGTTCCTCATCATTGTCGGATTGGGGCCATTTGCCGGTATTCTGGCGCTGACCCTGCATTCGGCGGCCGCGCTGGGCAAACTGTATTCAGAAGCGATTGAATCCATCGACCCCGGCCCGATCGAGGCAGTGGTAGCCACCGGCGCTAACTGGTTCCAGGTGGTAGCGTTCGCAGTGGTTCCGCAGATCATCCCGCCGTTTGTGTCCTTCACCATCTATCGCTGGGATATCAACATCCGCATGTCCACCATCATCGGTATGGTCGGCGGGGGTGGTATCGGTTTTGTGTTGGTGCAGTGGATCCGCCTGCTGGATTATAAAGCGGCAGGCATCGCGGTGTGGTTCATCGCCATCACCGTGGCGGTCCTCGATTATGTCAGTTCTGAGATCCGCGAGCGGTTTGTGTAAAATTGTCTTTGATAAAGAACCAAAACCCAGAAT
>DSBE01000076.1 GCA_011053085.1 Chloroflexota bacterium | reverse complement strand
GGGTAACCTGGTGGAATCTTTACTGAAAGATAAACTGCATACTGAAATTGTGGCAAAATCGGGAGAAAATCGGCTCGTAGAAGTGGATGGAGTGCCGATCGAATTCCATGGGCAGCCGGCTTTCATGATCGTTGCTTATGACGAAACCGAGCGCGTACGTGCTGAACGTATGGTTCAGGAAAGCGAAGAAATGCTGCGTACCGTCATCGAAACCATTCCTCAACCGCTGTTTGTGTATAACGAAGAAGGGCAGTACATCCTGGTCAACCAGAACCTCGCCGATCTCTATCAGCTCACCAAAAGTGAGATCATCGGCAATACCAACCACGACCTGGCAAAAAAGGGATTTATCAACCCAGAAGAGGCAACTATCTACCATGAAAATGCCATGGTACCTCTGATGACGTTCAAGCCCTATTATCTGCCGATCGACACCTTCACCGCCCAGGATGGCATGAAACATTATTTCCAGATCTACACCGTGCCACTGCGCCTGCCTGACAGAAGAATGCGCGTGGTGGGCGTTGCCAATGACATCAGCGAGATCATGCAGGCGCGCACCCGCCTGGAATCTATTAATAAGGTCCTTGAACAGCGCGTGCTCGAACGTACCCAGGACCTCGAGGAAGCCCGCCAGCAGATCGAATACATCCTGCAGCACACCCCTGATGGCTTTATCGTGCTGGATGAGAATTATAAAATCAAGGTGATGAACCCTGCCTTCACCAACCTGTTGGGCATCGACCCGCAAAAATACCTGGGGCATCCTATCATGGAGATTGTCAGCTCGCAAAACAAGGAACGCTTTGAACAGGCCATCGCCAACGCCATCGAAACCCGCCAAGCTGTGTCAATCGAACACACCGCCACCCGCGTTGACCAGACCACATTCGATTGTCTGACGAGTTTCTCGCTGATCTATGATGACGGCACCCTCAACGGCATCGTGATCGGGGTGCACGACATCAGTCAGCAAAAAGAAGTCCAGCGCATGAAGGATGCCTTCGTTTCCAATGTAAGCCACGAATTGCGCACGCCCATCACCAACTTTATCTGCAACCTCGATCTCATCCGCATGAACCCCGCCAAACAAGATATCTACCTGAAGCGGCTGGACATGGAGGTGGTGCAGCTCAAGAACATCATCGAAGACCTGCTGCGCCTCTCACGGCTCGATCAGGGCGGGGTGCAGGTGGCACGCACACCGATCGATTTGAACGTGCTTTGCAAAGATTTTTCCTCATTACGCACCCCGCTGGCAGACCAGAAGAACCTGTCACTCACCCTGCTGCCATCTGGCGACCTGCCGCGAGCCTTTGGCGATTACGGCCTGGTCACCCAGGTGTTGAGCATCCTGCTCACCAATGCCATCAATTACACCCCCATTGGCGGAAAGATCGTCATCCGCACCCACCCCCGGGATGAGGAGCATGGAGAGCGTGTTGGATTTTCAGTGCAGGACAACGGTCCTGGAATCACACAAGCTGACCAGGGCAGGATTTTTGAACGCTTCTATCGCGGGGAAGTCGGTTTGGAAAGCGGCGTACCCGGCACGGGTTTGGGCCTGCCCATCGCCAGCGAGATCATCCGCCGCCACGACGGCTTGCTGGAACTGGAGAGCAGCGGCATTCCCGGTAAAGGCACCACCTTCACTGTATGGCTGCCCATTTACCGCCCGCTTGATGGAGAGTAAGCCAACCTGTTACACAGGGCAATCAAAGACCGATCAGCCAGACTTATCTGGCCGTGCCATAGAAGCGGCAGAAACGGGCAAATAAAGCATCCAATTCTTCCACAGTGAAGGCATCTCCCACCAGAAACGCCAGCCCTTCGGGCGATAGTGCCTCACACAAAGGCAGCACATCAGCCTTACTGGCAGCGATTAACAACGATTTGCCACGCGCCTGCACCTTGCGGAACATCTCGGCGTATGTGCGAGCAGGTGCTGCCCCATCACCGGGGGTGAACTGAATCACATCCAGCGCCTCGCACTCCAGCAGCACATCGATGTGGCGCGCGGCATCCGGCCCATCCAGATGAAAGGAAGCCCTGCCAACGGCACGGGCGCGCGCCTCGATATCAGGCATGAACAGTTCTTCGAAATGGCGCGGACTCAACAAAGCATTGAAATCACTGGAAGGCTGGGTGTAGGGCTGGTTTGACCACAACTGCTGCCAGTGGATCAGGCCCGCCCCCCGCCCCAGCACACTGTCATACAACAAAGCACTCATACGCGCCCACTCAGGCTGAATGGCTTGCACTGCCGCTTTGATCTTGTCAGGCTGGTCGATGACATCCATGCATAGCTGGGCAGAGCCGCGCAGGTTCAACAACACCTCGTCTGTCCCGCCCAAATTGGGCGAACACACCAGATACTTGCCGCGCGCATCTTCGGCAGTCAGCGCCAGTAGTTCACGCAATAGAATCTGCCACTGATTGTCATCATGGAAGATCCAATCAGGCGCATTGGACCAATCATCATTGATCAGCGGGTCATACCAGGTGGTATCAGACACAAATTTCGGCGGGGCACCCGCCAGCGCAGTCATGAACACCGGGCCGATATCTACCCGCACAAAGGGCAGAGCATCCCCCACGCGGTGCATCTGCTGCATATCGCGCACCTTCTCAGTCAGCCATTGCCGTGGATCATCAAGCAACTCCAATCGTTTGGTAATCGGGCGTGCCGGGTGG
>DSBE01000421.1 GCA_011053085.1 Chloroflexota bacterium | reverse complement strand
GAAAGGAGGTAATCCCCATGTTATTTGCACATATTATACCGTCATCGACAGTGCCGTGAGTGAGGACAGCCGTATCTACCTGACTGGTGCGCTGTTGAGCCTGCTGATCTGGTGGCTGGCAGAAGAACCTGCTTTAATCGCAAGGCAGCAGCCTTTTTATTCGTTAAGATGTCACGGGATGGATTATTTAAAATTCGTTAATTTGTAGATTTTGAAAAGAAAACCCTGTATAATCGGTAAGAAAATGCTTGGATATAAAACTATATTATCGGTAAAATTCCCATGTCAACAACCGCCAGCACACTCCCCAATACATTTGACAACACCGCGCATCTGATCAGTAAAGCTCGCCACAGTGTCAATGACTTTTTAATGATCCAGATGGAAGAGGTGGGCATTGATGGCTTTGTCCCTTCACATGGCGATATCGTGGTCACTCTGCTCAAGCAGGAGGCCATGACCATGCGCGAATTGTCTGCTGCCATTCAGCGCGACCCTTCCACCGTGACCGCATTGGTGAAGAAACTTGCGCATCAGGGGATTGTCATGCTGAAAGACAACCCACACGACACACGCTCACGGTTGGTCTCGCTCACCGAACAGGGCAAAGAGTTGCAGAAGGTATTTGCCCCCATATCACATCAACTTGCCCAGACCATGTGGCAAGATATCAGTGATGAAGAACGGAAGTTGTTCCGTTCCATCCTGAAGAAAATCATTCATAATTTCCAATCTACTTCAACAAGGAGAAACGCATGAAGAAAATCACAATCCTTACCCTCAGTTTTTTGGTGGTAGCCCTGCTGGCTGCTGCCTGCGGTCCCCAACAAACTGATGAACTTGTTGTCGGCATGGAGCTGGCCTATCCCCCTTTTGAAACCACCGATGAGAACGGCGATCCCGCCGGTATTTCTGTAGAAATGGCTTACGCGCTTGGCGAATATCTTGACCGTCCGGTGCGCATTGAAAATATGGCATTTTCGGGCTTGATCCCGGCCTTGTCCACTGGCAAGATCGACATCATTCTGTCTTCGATGACGATTACCGAAGAACGTGCCAAAACGGTCAACTTCTCGGACCCCTATGTCAAAGCCCAGCTTTCCCTGTTGGTCAACAAAGACTCACCCGTGCAATCCTTTGACGATTTGAAAGAAGAAGGCCGCAAATTGGCCGTAAAAACCGGTACCACGGGGTATTTGTTCGCGCTGGCGCACCTGCCGGAAGAAAACATCGTCTCGTTTGACCGAGAAACCGCCTGTGTGCTGGAAGTGGCACAAGGCCGCGCGGATGCTTTTATCTATGACGCACTCACCATCTACCGCAATGCGCAGGAGAATTCAGACACTACTCGTGCCATCTTCACGCCTTTTCAGGAAGAATATGAGTATTGGGGGATGGCGCTCAACCAGAAGGACACCGAATTGCTCGAACAGGTGAATGCCTTCATCGCCCACTATCAGGCGGCTGGCAGCATAAATGAACTGGCAGATCGGTATCTTGGCGAGGTTAAAGCCGTCTTTGATGCACAAAATCTGCCGTTCTTCTTTGACCTTGAATAATCACCCAATCAGATCCGGACTACCCCGAAGTGTGACTGCGGGGTGATTTCCGCTTGACCGGAGGCAGACAATGCATCTTTTTCTTCAACCGCCAGACAAGAAGAAAACCTCTCCACTCGCCAGTTGGTTTAATGTCATTCTGGTGGGGTTGGTGATCTTCGCGATCGGTTTTTTTGCTGTTTCGCGCCTGAATTACCGCTTTGACTGGTCAGTATTGTGGCGGTTCCGCATCAAAATTTTACGTGGTTACGGCTGGACTTTCGTGATCACCTTCTTTTCATTGGTCTTATCGCTTCTGATCGGCACATTATCAGCGCTCGCGCTGGAAGGCCGTATTTTGTTTTTCAAATATCTGGCACGGACGTATGTAGAAGGCATTCGTTCGACACCATTTCTGGTGCAAATCAACTTTTTTTACTTCATCATTGCTACTGCTCTGGGAATGAATAACAAATACCTGCTGGGAATTCTGATTCTTTCGATCTTTTCCGGGGCGTATGTTACCGAGATCATTCGCGGCGGACTGCAAAGCATCCCTGAATCGCAGTGGATGACGATCCGTTCATTAAGCTTCACCCGTGCGCAGGCGTATCGTTTCATCATCTTCCCGCAAGTCTTTCGTCGCATCTTGCCCTCACTGGCGGGACAGCTATCCTCACTGGTCAAAGATTCTTCGCTGCTCTCGGTTATTGCGGTCAGCGAACTGACCAAAACCGTGCTGGAAGCCGACGCGATCACCTTTCGCACTTTTGAGAACCTGACCTTTCTGGCGGTTGCCTACATGGTCATCACCATCCCGATCTCATTGCTGTCCAAATACCTGGAAAGGAAATTCTATTATGAATCTTGATGTACAGGGATTGACGATGAAGTATGATGAGATGGATGCGCTTGATGATCTGACGGTCAAATTGGAAGATATCCAGTCACTGGTCATCATCGGCCCATCGGGCGGCGGCAAGTCCACGTTTTTGCGGGTGCTGGCAGGGTTGGAGCAGCCATCCAGTGGTGCAGTCAATATCGATGGCATCCAGATGGTGTTCGCAGAAAAATGGCTGTCAGAATACCGCAAGGGCATCGGCGTGGTTTTTCAAGCCTATAACCTGTTTCCGCACTGGACTTCGCTGCAGAATATCGT
>DSBE01000398.1 GCA_011053085.1 Chloroflexota bacterium | reverse complement strand
GGTGCGCTGCGGCTGGGGCTTACCGACCCCGGCCTTCTCGTGTTAAAGTCCGACTTTTTTCGGCAGAGTCCCCTCTTGATCTAGAAAGATGGCGGTACGTACTTTCCTCCTTAGTGGGATTCATGGGCTTGGTGATTCCAGTGCTTATAGGTGGAGATCACTTTGTCCTGTTTCGCTTCTATCAGCCCATTTGGGCAGTGCTTTTCTTGCCATGCTTGAGTTTAATTGATGTATTTCACGGTGAGCTGTTGAAAATGCCTGCAATCTTAAGAAAGATGTTTGTCGTCATCTTGATGTTGGCTATATACAGTATTCCTCGTGATGGTTGGTTGTCACTCAGTTCCGCTTCGAAAATCCGTTATGAGCTTGTTCTTGCCGAGCAAGGGCAACAGTTGGGTAGCGACTTAAATGCTATTTTCCCTGTAGATAGACCGTCTGTGGGGGTTATTGCTGCTGGCGGTGTAGCATTCACATATGATGGTATTGTCATAGATGTTATGGGATTGAATAACCTCGAGGTTGCCCATACACCTGGTAATCGTCATGGTTACAAAAATCACGCGGCTTTTAGCCCTGACGTTTTTTTCAGGCAACAACCAGATTTGCTTCTTCATGGATGGCAAGATATCTTGAAGGACTTGTTTTGTGATGAGCGTTTTTCGCCAGCCTATCAGCTTGCTGTTATTACTGATAATGAGAGAAGTATTACTGCCTATATACGCAGAGAATATTTGCAGAAATTGTCCGAGTTAGGATTAGAGGTAAGACTTTTACAGCCTTTATCGAGTTGCCCGTAGTACCGCAGCTCCCTATGTGTTAACATGAGTGTCACAACTCTGCTTAAGAGTAGAACTTGTACGAAGCGTGATTTCCTTTGCGCGGTGTCAAGATAATCCCTGGTCAATTTAACTATTACTTGACTCGAATTGCAAGTCTCGCGCTGGTGTTAAATAAATTGAGAATATCTTAAAAAAGAGTGCTTAAAAGTGAAAGACTTTGGTTATACATCTGAGCGTGTTGTTAATTGGATCGCTGTTGGTTTGTTGCTGTTATTATTTTTCCAACTGCTTACCAGCGCCGTTGTGAAATCTCCCACCTTTGATGAAGTGTTGCATGCAACGCGCGGTTATGTTTTCCTGGCCACTGGTGATTGGAGGATGCAGATGAATCTTCATCCTCCTTTAATCCATCTGATAACGGGGATTTTGATGCGGCCTGTCTTTCCCTCAATAGATCCGCAGCAATCAGAAGCTTGGATAACGACACCATTGCTTCACTTCGACCTAGCTAAAGATGTTGTAGCTGCGATGGGGTATCCATCTGGTTTTGTGCCGGTCTTTTTTGGTCGCGTTGTGGTTATCGGTTTTACGCTTGTGTTGGGGGCGCTTCTTTTTCAGTGGGCGAAATCCTGGTATGGGTCTGGCGGTGGCCTGCTGGCTCTTGGAATCTACACCTTCGCGCCTAATGTACTGGCTCATGGGCGTCTGATTACAACAGATATGCCGGTTGTGATGACATTTTTTCTTGCCGTTTACGCTTTGCAACGTTTGGTTTACCGTCCTACATATAAATCCTTGTTGTTTGCGGGTTTTTCGCTAGGGTTGGCACTAGGAGCGAAAATCTCAGCAGTGGTTCTGATACCTTTATTTGCCATAATGATTATGCCCTGGATTGATAAGCCTGATTGGTTACGAAATCCAGGATATGAATTGCGCAGAGATCTCCTGCACTTGCCTCAGATTTGGCTGTTGGGTACCGTTGTCATTGCCTTGGTTGTTTTATGGGCTATTTACGGTTTTGAAGTTGGTCCTTATGATGAAGGGTGGCCTGCGTTACCATTGCCTACCTATGTTAATACGTTGGCCAGCAGTTTTTTCTCTTTCTATCGGAACGATATTGCCCCTCCCGCTTTCTTGATGGGGAGGTACTCTTTATCCGGATGGTGGTATTATTTTCTAGTGACGTTCTTTGTTAAAACACCCTTACCAATGATTATAAGTGGTTTGGTGGGATTGGGATGGTTATTTTACAAACGATTTTGGTGGCAGGTGTGGTTTGGTGCTATATGGCCAATTGTTTATTTCGGAATGGCAATACTGAATTCTTGGAATCTTGGCTATCGCTATATTTTGCCCATTGAGCCTTTTCTTATTTTGTGGATGACATCGGCATATTGTGTTTTTCAACGTTATCGGATATTGCAAATTCTAGGCGTGATTTTGTTAGCGTGGCTAGTTGTGGGAACCGTCAGTATCTATCCCAATTATTTGGCTTACTTCAACGAGGTCATTGGCGGGCCTGAGAATGGCTATCGTTTTCTGACGGATTCCAATCTGGATTGGGGGCAGGATCTCATTCAGCTGCGTGAATATCTGAAAGAGGCTGGAATTCAAGAGCTATATTTTAGCTACTTTGGCAGCATGGATCCCGAATCTTATGGTATAGAATATGTGGCTTTACCTCACTCCCGGTTTGCCGAAGTGGAAGCACCCTTTGCTATGTACGCCCCGCCGCCGGGGATGTATGCCATCAGCGTCACAAATTTGAGTGGTCAATCTCTCTCTAATTCGAGCACTTATGACTGACTCTACTGAAAAAAGTCGAAATGCGTGAGATGAGCCAAATTTATACACTACATGCGCCGATTTTTGATTTCTTGACCACAACATCTAGTGTGCTGTTTTAGCGTCCTCACCTTTT
>DSBE01000236.1 GCA_011053085.1 Chloroflexota bacterium | reverse complement strand
CATGCCTTCGATCATCGGCACAATGTGCTCAGAAAGGCGCAGTTCGATCTTGGCTTCCGCGTTGCTCAAATATTTCTTATAATTGGTGTAGAATTCGGTGATTCCATGGTGATCAACCACGTCATGCGCCCACTGAATATACTCGCCGAAGTGGCTGTCGGTGGTGATGGGGAATAAACCGAACTGGTCCATGATGGCTTTGAAGAGCCGGCGCTCGGGCCAGGCTTCTGTCTCCAGCGTCGCCATCTGTTCCATGGTCGGCACCGTACCGGTTTCCTTGTACATCTTCATCACCTCAGACATCTTGGGGATGCGCTCAAAGAAGGGATAGGCTTTTGCCATCAACTCGGGGTAAATGTCTTCGCCAGTTTCCTTATTTTTTGCTTCCACCACACAGCTGAAATGATTCAATCCCGCCGCACGTACTTCCAGGGTCTCATACGGTACACCAAGAATATAAGGCAGGAAGGTTTTGAGGGAGGCGATCTCATGGCATAAGCCGATGAACTTCAGTTCAGGAAATTTGCGCGTAACAGTGGTGCAGATGCGGCTCATCGGGTTGCTGAAGTTGAAAACCACAGCATCCGGGCAGATATCGACAATATCCTGGCAGATGTCGAGAATGGGCGGAATGATGCGCAGCGAATGGAACAAGCCACCCGGCCCGCCATTTTCGCCATACACCTGGGTGACGCCGTACTGCTGCGGAATGCGCCAGTCAAGTTCCCACAGGTCAAAACGCGGACCGACTTCGATCGAAATAACCACGTATTCCGCGCCTTGCAAGGCTTCTTTGCGGTCAGTGGTGGCTGACAGGGTGAAAGGCAGATTGTGTTCTGCAATAAAATCACGCCCGGTCTTTTCTACCACAGCCAAAGCCTCTGGATTAATATCGAGCAATACCACGTGGCTGTTTTCCAGTAATTTGCTCTGGAATATGTCGCCCATGGTGCCATATCCAAATTGCGCGCTGCCAGCACCCACCAAAACAATTCTTGTTTTCATAAATTTCCTCCAAAATGGGTTAGGGTAAGTTCTTAATAAGGTGAAATTGGTTACCTTAATCTTATCACCAAGAACCACCACGGCGGCACAACAAAGCTCCTGATTTTCATTACAGATATCATCTCAGATGTGGAAGAACGGTTGCTCATTGACAGCTATAATCAAGGCAAATGATAGCAACCAAACCAAGGAGAATCTTATGAGTAACCCTGTGAAAACCATTCGCATCGGCACTATGATTGGCGGCCATGCCAAACTGGGCGAATACATCCGCCAAATTGCTGATTACGGCTTCGAAAGCTTTCAGATCAACTTCTGGGAAGCCATCCCGCAGGACGTAGATCTGCCCAAACTGGCGGATGATGTCTTTGCCGCCATCGGCGAACGTGATATCACCATCGGCGCGCTGGGACTGTATGGCAACCCCTTACACGATGACGAGAAAGCTGAACGCGGCCGCCAGGATTGGGCGCGCCTGATCGATGCCGCTGCCCTGTTCAAGACCGATATCGTTGCAGGTTTCACCGGGCGCGTGCCCGGCAAGACCGTGGAAGAAAACATTCCTCGCTTCACCGAGGTCTTCGGCCCGCTGACCGAACAGGCTGCTGGCAAACAGGTACGGATTGCCTTTGAAAACTGCCCGATGGGCGGTGACTGGCGTGACGGCTCCTGGAACCTGGCTTTTAACCCCGATGCGTGGGAATTGCTCTTCGAGGCCATCCCCGCCAACAACATCGGCCTCGAATGGGAGCCCTGCCACCAGATGTGCCAGTTGATCGACCCGCTGCCTCAGTTGCGCGATTGGGTGCACAAGGTCTTCCATCTGCACGGCAAAGACGCCACCATCGATTGGGATATCGTGCGCCGCTTCGGCATCCATTCACCACGGCAATTTGCCTATCACCGCACCCCCGGCTTCGGTGACAGCAATTGGAGCGACATGATCACCATCCTGCGCAAAGGCGGTTTTGTCGGCGCCATCGACATCGAAGGCTGGCATGACCCCGTCTATCGCGGTGAACTGGAAATGACCGGTCAGGTGCATGGTTTGAACTATCTCAAACAATGCCGCGGCGGAGAATTCATCCCCAATCCCGTCATTGACTGACATTTTCATGCAAATTATCCAACAAGCCATCCAGAGCAAGCTGGATGGTTTGTTGGATAAAACTCTTCCTAATGGGTTTCTTATGGCAATAGTCAGATAATAGAAGCTACTGAATAATTTAGCCACACTAACCCTTTTGCAACAAACGTGGTGCCAGGCGGTCGATCCCGATCGCACCCAACGGTGCTGTCAGCAGAATAGCCAGCACAGCGATCGCCAGGATGACCTCACCGGAGGCTACACCCACGGTTAGTGGAATCGCGCCAATAGCTGCCTGGACAGTCGCTTTTGGCGTATAAGCCACCACGCAAAACAGGCGCTCCTTCCAGTCAAAACCAGTGCCAGTGGTCGCCAGCAACACCCCCACACTGCGCCCCGCCAAACCGATCAGGATGATCAACAAACCCACCAGCCCAGCCTGTAACGCCACAGCGACATTCACCCGGGCGCCGACCAGCACAAACAACAGCACCTCGGCAAACACCCAGATTTTGTTTAATTTCGACGCCATGCGGTTTGAAACAACCGGCAATTTTTGCAGCAAGATATACCCGATCACCATCACGCCCAACAAGGCCGCCACTTCGATG
>DSBE01000380.1 GCA_011053085.1 Chloroflexota bacterium | reverse complement strand
TGATGCGATAGAAATTCTCATTACGGATCCTGCTTTTCGCCAGAGAATGGAAAGCCAGGGCAGGCAGCGAGTGGTTGATCAGTATGATTGGACGCCCATCATGGAAGCGTTGGAACGGGAATATCTGGCGTTGGTAAGTGAATGATGAACAGTCAGCGTGAGACATCTGGGCAAACTAAGCCGGTGATGTACTGGATTGCTGACAACGACCTATCGCAATCCTTACATGCCGGCACCTGGCTGGAGACGACCAGGTATTTGCGGGAGATGGGATGGGTGGTCCATTTGCTATCGTCGAATCCGCAGCAAGGTGAGCGCGAGGTTCGCGGGGTGAAGGTGCGCTACTTTGCCAAGCCCAACATTTTTTTTATCCAACAAATGCTGTATCATTGGAAGATTTGGCGGTGGATGCTGACGGCTAAGAAAACATCCGCCACTGTGTTGTTCCACGAAATGTCTGCCGGATGGATGCTGCTGTTTCAATGGTTGAATCGATTTTTATGGAAGCGGGATTATACTTTCGTGATGGATACACGGACTCTGCCCATGGAGCCAGAAGCGAACCTTGCGCTGGGGACCAAACTGCGCAGGAAGTATGTAACTTTCTGTTCACAACATGGCGCAGAATGGTTTGACGGCAGAATGGTAATCACACCCGCTATGGCCGAGGTGTTAGGTATTCCTGAAGAGAAATTATGGGCTACCTGGTCATCTGGGGTGGTTCCTGAATTATTTGCTGACTGTGCGGATTTTCGGCAATTTCCACAGGAAGCAGAGCCGATCATTTTGATTTACATTGGTTGTATGCATGTTGAGCGGAACTTACTCACCATGTGCGAGGCGGTTGTTGGGGCAAATGAGAAACAACAATGTTTTAAGCTGGTTCTGGTGGGTGAGGGCAATGATGAAGAACGCTTACGTGACTATGCTGAACAACACCCCGACACTATCCAATTTCACGGATCAGTGCCTTCAACAGAAATACCGGCCTGGCTGGCGAAAGCGCATGTGGGTATGTTACCATTCCCAGATGAGGAAAAATTTCGCGTCAGCAGCCCTTTGAAATTATTTGAGTACCTGGCGGCTGGCATGCCGGTGATGGCGACTCATATTCGCTGCCATACTGATGTTATGCCGGAAGATGCACCATATGTTTTTTGGGCGTATGGCGCAGACAGCGCTGCTTTACAACAGGCGTTAAAACATATTGAAAAGAAAAAAGAGGATCTGGCAGTAATTGCCAAACTGACTACAGAAAACATCGATCAATGGACCTGGCGGCATTCAGCGGAGCAGATTTCGGTTGGGCTTAGCCGACATTTACCCTGTGTCAATGGCGGTATCAATGAATAACACGGGATACTTCCTCTTTTCGCTTGATACCGAATTGGGCACAGGCTATTTTGATGAGGATGCAGCCCGCCATCGCTTGTTTTCAAAAGATGGTATCGAGGAGAGGAAACGCATCGCCCGGGTGCTTACATTGTGTGAACAATATGGTATCCATGCCACCTGGGCGGTTGTGGGGCATTTATTTTTCAACCGGTGTGAATATTGCCCTGACTGCCCAATTTTGCACTGGAAGGGCAAATTTAGCAGTTATATCGAAGCCTACGGTACTGACCATCCTCTCTGGTATGGTGATGATGTGGTGCGATTAATCCAGCAATCGACCGTAAAACAGGAAATTGCTTTTCATGGCCATACCCATGAACCATTTGATTCGATCAGTGCTTCAGCAGCAGAGCATGAGATTTCAGAATGGAAGCGGCTTGCGCAGCGTTTTGGGATCAATGCCGAATCAATTGTTTTTCCCCGTGATCGAGTCGGTCATCTGTCTTTGTTGTCTCACTATGGTTTTACCAATTACCGCGCTGACGTTGTGGAGCCATTGTTGATCAGGAACCGTTATTTTGGGCGGTATGTGAAAACTTTGGATCACATCATTGGCTTTACGACTGCACCTACGTATCCATTGGCTGAGATTGTAGACGATGACTTACTGCGCCTTTCCGCTTCTCAGCACCTGTTTGGCTTTAACCGCGGGGTGGATACCATGTTAGACAGGTTGCACCTATCAACGTTGCGGTTGCGCAGAATCACTAGGGGAATCAAGCACGCAGCAGACTGGAAGCACATGTTTCATTTGTGGGCACACCCGTGGGAGTTTCGTACCGAAGATGATCTTTTGAAGCTGGAACATATCTTTCAGACCGTGAATTGTCTTAAAGAAGCAGGCCAAATGCGGTCTGTGACCATGGCGGAGATGAGTGGGATCATCGGGAAGCAGGATCACGATGGCGACTGAACCTCTTCGCATTCTGCTTGTGTCAAATGTGTATCCGGTGGATGACCAGACGGGAACACCCAGTATCGGCATTCAACAACGAATGTTGGCACAGAAGGGGGCGGAGTTTGATGTGATTTCCATACAAACCGGGAATCCAATCGCTTACTTGATTGCTGCAATTAAGTTTTTATGGATGAATCTGCAAAAACCAAAGTATGATCTCGTGCATGCTTATTATGGACTAAGCGGTTCTATTGCCTTGTTGCAAAAACGTATGCCGGTGGTGGCTACCTTTCTGGGCTCCGATTTGTTAAGCGAAAGTGAAAGCGATCAACGCGATAAAAAAATCGGCACATCGGCCGCCAGAAGAGCGGATGCTGTCATTGTAATGACGGAAGAAATGAAAAAAACTTCTGGGCGCGACGATGCCC
>DSBE01000332.1 GCA_011053085.1 Chloroflexota bacterium | reverse complement strand
GGCTGGACCTCTGAGATTCGCGCCCTGACGGCAGCGGGTTGGACGGCAGTGCCCACTACCAGCGGCTGGGAACCGGATGAAGAAGGCCAGTATATGACCTGCGCCAATGTCGGCCGTGGAACCTTTGCGGTCTTCGGCTATTGGGACAAACCCGCCTGGTGGGGTATATGTCCGCCGACTGGTTATTCTGCATTCTACATGGATGTCAGAGATTTCATGCTGTTTGCCGCACCGCCGGCTTCGCTGGTTGTCCTCGATGTTCCATTAGGTTTTATCGAGGTGCCGCGTGGAGAACGATGCGGTGAGAACGGCTCGATCATTTTTAATGATGGCACCGAATGGGACCTGACCATTCTCATGTATTGCTGTAATTACAAACTATATTGGAGTGATTTTCCACCCTTTTAACGGTTTGTGTGGCTTATGAAAGAAGAGGAAGCCAGTGTATGCTGGCTTCCTCTTCTTTGTGTGCTTGTTATGGCAGGTAGGGGAACAGGTCCAGCAGCATGTCACGCAGTGATTCAAAGAAAGTGGTGAAGGTCTCGGTTTGTGTTTGCAGCAGGCTGACCTGCTCCTGTACTGCATCCACCTCCTCATCGAGGGCGTCCAACTGCTGGGCGGTGCTGTCAAGTTCGTCGTAGAGGCTGTCGATATTCTCCTCCGCTGCCTGCATGCGCTCATCCAGCGTTTCCAGGTTGTCCACCCGCGCGGTGAGTGCTTCCAGTGCGCTTTCCTGCACTGCCAGGCGGGCTTCCACGGTGCTGAGGGTTTGCGCCAGCGTTTCTACGCGGTCCGGTGCGGCAAAGCGCAGGCGCCCTTCGTTGAGCCAGGCGACCAGCCCCAAGACCAGCCCCACCGCCAGCAGGAAAGTCACCAGACAGGCCGCCAGTGTCAGCAGCCAGGATTGCCCGCGCGTGAAGCCGGGTTTTGGTGCTTTTTTGGCGGGGGCAGGCGGCGCTGCCGGTTTGGGCGGCACCTCATCCAGGGTGATCAACGCTTTGGGGGGATTGTATGGGTGCGGCACCATCTCCATCGGCGGTGCTTCGGCAGGTATTTCCTCCTGAGGAAGGTCTTCATACACCAGCAGCGGTTCGGCTGGTATCTCCTGCGTGATCTCTTCGTATGCAAGCTGCCGCTCATATTCCGGCACAGGATGGTCTTCCTGCCAGTCTGCTTCTGCTTCGGTCTCGGTTTCCGCTTCGGCAAAGATCAAATCATCCTGCCATTGCAAGACCGACGACGGGCCAATACCGGATACGCGTTCCAGATCGGTCAGGGTTGTATAGGGTCGTTTGGCGATAATACGTTCTGCCAGGCGCGGGCCGATGCCGTTTATTTGCGCCAGCTCGTCAACAGTTGCCAGGTTCGGGTTTATCTTCATGGGACTATTCTCTGTTTTCTACCATTGGGTCACTTTGATTATACAATCAGACCAGAGAATTCATGAAATGATCGGCAGAGAGGATTATTTGTCTTCTGACAGGCCGCCGATACCGTGGCGCAGGGCGATGATGGCTGCCTGGGTGCGGTCGCTGACCTCCAGTTTGGCAAGGATGGCGCTGACATAGTTGCGCACGGTGCCTTCAGACAGGTACAATTTTTCAGCGATGGCACGGTTGTTCAGTCCCTGCGCGATCAGTTTCAGAATCTCACGTTCGCGTTCTGACAGGTTTTCCATCAGGCGGCTTTCCACGGGGGTGATATTGCGCACCACATGGTTAAAGAGCTTGCCCGCCACCGCCGGGTCCACGGCTGTCTGCCCCTGCATAGTCAATTGAATGGCTTTGAGCAGGTCTTCGCGCGAACTGTCTTTCAGCAGGTAACCGGCAGCGCCAGCACGGATGGCGTCGAACACCCATTCATCGGCGTCGTAGGTGGTCAGCACCAGCACCTTCACGGACGGGAAGCGTTCACGGATGAGGCGGGTTGCCTGGATGCCGTTCATCACCGGCATTTTCAGGTCCATCAACACCAGGTCAGGTCGGTGCTGCTCTACCAGATAGAGGGCTTCTGCGCCGTCTGCCGCGGTGTCAACCACCTCGATGTCTTCTTCGGTGGAAAGGATAGCACGGATGCCGATGCGCACCACGTCTTGATCATCAACCAGCAGCAGTCGTATCATACGTATCTTCCTTTAATGATAGGGTCAGCCGCGTGCCGTTGCCGGGCTGGCTGTCGATGTGCAGGCTGCCGCCAAGGATTTCTGCCCGTTCGCGCATGCCGCGCAGCCCGAAATGGCCTTCTTCAGGATTGCCGCAGCAATCAAAACCGCGACCGTTGTCATCAATGTGCAGCTCAAGGCGGCTGTCATCCGCCTGGCCGTTCTCTGTCAGGCGCACGCTGACCTGGCTGGCGGCTGCGTGGCGGTCAATATTGGAAAGGGCTTCTTGCAGGGTGCGGTAGAGGCAGTTTTGTACCGCGGCTGAGAGCGAATGCCCCGGAAGGCTCTCTGCCATGACAAACGTGGCGTCGATCTGGGTGCGTTCTGCAAAGGCACGCGTCAGGTTCTCGAGCGCCAGGCGCAAACCGAGGTCTTCCAGCGGTTCTGCGCGCAGGTCTTCCAGCGCGCGGCGGGTGTTGGTAAGGCCGTTGCGAGTATCGAGCAGGGCTTGCTGCAGCAGCTGACGGGCTTCCTCCGGCCGCTTGTCCCACAGCGTGCGTGCGGCTTCCAGTTGCACAGAAGCGCCGCTGAGGGTGTGGGCGAGGGTGTCGTGTAGTTCACGC
>DSBE01000128.1 GCA_011053085.1 Chloroflexota bacterium | reverse complement strand
CTGGTGCGCCGTCCTGAAGACCAGATCAAACCTGTGCCGCCCACCCATGCCTATTGGGCACAGGAACGCCTCCAGAAGGCAGGATAACAGAAGCAATTGTCTGAACAACGACAAACTCGTTGTGCCAAACCGCACTTTTTTCTATATAATCTTAATAATTGTTTTGTTTTGTGCAGGCAACACTTGCCTTAACCGCACCTGTTTCTGCATGGATAGTAGACAATGACATACCGCCTGAGAGCGGTGGCAAAGGTATCAGTGAAAGGAGTGTGGCGCATGGGCACAGCGCATGAGAACGCAATTATTCAGATGGAGCTGGCGGCGGCATTGCTGCAAGAAGAATACGAGCAGGAACCACTGTTCTGGCAGGCGGTTGAGAACCTGAAAAATCCCATGCACCTGCACGCCACCGACCTGTTCATTGAATGTGATGATGGTTCGATCGGGCGTTTTCGCGCCTATCGTTCGCAGCACAACAACGCGCGCGGCCCTTTCAAAGGCGGCATCCGCTTTCATCCGCAGGTGGAAGAAGAGGAGGTCAAGGCGCTTTCGATGTGGATGACCTGGAAATGCGCCATGGTCAATATCCCCTATGGCGGCGGCAAAGGCGGCATCGCCGTGGATCCCAAGCTGCTCAGTACAGCCGAGTTGGAACAGCTCAGCCGCGCCTATGCCGCTTTTCTGGCTGATAAGATCGGTCCCTGGAAAGATATTCCCGCGCCCGATGTGAATACCAACTGCCAGATCATGGCATGGATGGTGGACGAGTACCAGCGTTATTATTCCACCGCCAGTCCGGGTTCTGAAAACCTGCTGGCAACCTTCACCGGCAAGCCGCTCAGGCTGGGGGGTTCAGAAGGGCGTGAAGAAGCCACCGGACTGGGCGGGGTATATGTACTGCAGCATTTCCTGGATTCCAACGGGTTATCGAATACTGAACCCATCCGGGTGGCGATACAGGGTTTTGGCAACGCCGGTTACTGGTTCGCGCGCCGGGCGTATGAGCGCGGCTGGCGCATCGTGGCGGTGTCTGATTCGCGCGGCGCTATCTATAAGGAAGAAGGGCTTAACCCGGATGCGGTACTGTCGGTGAAGCAAACCAGCGGGTCGGTCATTCATTTTCCCGCCCAGCGCATCACTGAGGCGGAATTGCTGTCCCTCGACGTGGATGTGCTGGCGCCGGCGGCGCTGCAAAGCATGATCCATGCTGGCAATGCCAAAACTATCCGCGCGCAGGTGATTCTCGAACTTGCCAATGGCCCGGTGACCCCGGAGGCAGACCAGATCTTGTGGAAAAAGGGGGTGACAGTGCTGCCTGACATTCTGGCGAATGCAGGTGGGGTGGCGGTTTCTTATTTTGAGTGGGTGCAGAACATCCAGGGCTATCCCTGGGAATATGCTGTTATCACAGCGCGCTTGCAAGCCTTGCTCAATCAGGCTTTTGATGCCATGTGGAACATGAAAGAGCGCAAACACACGGATTGCCGCAAAGCTGCCTACCTGGTCGCCATGAAACGCGTGATCGATGCTATGCTGCTGCGCGGCGGGCTGGAGCATGAACGCCATCTGTACCAGGATCATCACCGCCTGCTGCCGCATGACTGACTGTGTTGTGGCACGTCACTCGCTGCCGGTAGCTTAAACAACAAAGAGACAGCTTGCTCAGGGCGGTCCCTTTGTTGACACAAATGAGTAGGAGAAAACGCGAGTCAGCCGGTAGGAAGGGCTGGCTCGATGGCAAACGGTTTATTTTTGCAGGATTTGTGAAAGAAACAACTTGGTGCGTTCATGCGAGGGGTTGCTGAACAGCAATTCAGGGGTGGTGCGCTCGATCATCTCACCAAAGTCCATGAAGATGATCTCATCAGCGGCAGCGCGCGCAAAGCCCATTTCATGGGTCACAATCACCATGGTGGAGCCTTCTTCTGCCAGCAACAACATCACATCCAGCACTTCTTTGATCATCTCGGGGTCAAGGGCGCTGGTGGGTTCATCAAATAGCATGATCTTGGGCTGCATGGCCAGGGCGCGCGCGATGGCAACCCGCTGCTGCTGCCCACCGGAAAGCTGATTGGGATAGCTGTCAGTTTTTTCGGCGATACCCACTTTTTCCAGCATGTCCATCGCAATTGCCCGGGCTTCTTTCTTGTCGCGTTTGCGCACGATCTTCTGCGCCAGGGTGATATTTTCCAGCACGCTCAAATGTGGGTAGAGGTTGAAGTGTTGGAAGACCATGCCGATGTCGGCACGGATTTTATTCAATTGTTCGTCAGAGCCGTCCAGTTTCTCGCCATCGATCCATACCTCCCCTGCTGTGGGGGTCTCGAGCTGGTTGATGCAGCGCAGCAGGGTGGATTTGCCGGAGCCGCTGGGTCCGATGATGACGACCACGCTGCCGCGTTTGACTGTCAGTGAAACGTCGCGCAGCGCACCGATCTCACCAAAATTTTTCGAGATATGGCGCAGTTCAATGATGTTATCGCTCATTTTTCGCCATGCGCCTTTCGATAATTTTGATGATCAATGACAGAGAAAGTGTCATTGTCAGGTAGAGGATCGCCAGCGAGATGTAGGATTCGCGGAAGCGGAAGCTGTGGCCGGCATACAGGCGCGCCACCTGGGTGATATCACTGACCGCCAGGATGGAGACCAGGGAAGAATCTTTAAGCATGGAGATAAAATCGTTGCCCAAAGCAGGCAGCACATTGCGGATCGCCTGTGGCAGGAT
>DSBE01000375.1 GCA_011053085.1 Chloroflexota bacterium | reverse complement strand
TAACAAAGCGATGCCGAAATCGACCAGGCCACTCAGGCTGGTGGACATCGGCAGGATCAGGCGCGGAAAGTAGACCTTGGTGACCATGTTCTGATTAGTCACCAACGATGAGGTAGCATCCGAGATCGAACGCGCAAACAACTGCCACGGCAGCAATCCCGCATAAGAAAACACCGGGTAGGGAATGCCGTCTGAGGGGATGTTCGCCAACCTGCCGAACACCACACTGAAGATGACCATAGTGATCAGGGGGTTCAGCACCGCCCAGGCAACCCCCAGAATGGTCTGTTTGTAGCGCACTTTGATATCGCGCCACACAAAGAACAACAGCAACTCACGATAACGCCACAGTTCACCCAGCCGCAGCGACATCCAGGAATGCGGCTTTTCGATGACGATTTCGCCACTTGAAATGGCACTGTGTGTGATTGCATCTGCTCGGTCAGTCATGATAGCTCAGGTTACTCTTTTTTAGTATTGCCTCCTTCGCCATTATACTTCAGATTCAGCCCACCAAACCACCGCACACAACCCATGCCCACAGGCGTTATAATGAAAACCATACTTTGCGAAGAGAGGCAACCAATGGATCACAAAGACCTGGTCAGGCAATCCTTTGACAACCAACCCCTGCTGCCGATGGGCAACTATCAATTTCTAATCAACCCACTCACCGAACAGGTGCCCGCCACCTCGGCGGCCTTGCTGCGTGCCGCCGCTGATTGGATCATAGAAGCCGGCAACTTCACCAGTGCCACCAAGATCGCCGGTGAGGAAGATAAAGGCGCTATCCTGGTAGCGGCCGTGTCGCTGGCAACCGACCTGCCCTTCGGCATGGCGCGCTGGTACCCCAGCGGTCTGGCAGGCCAGGTAACAGTCGGTTTCGCCATGGAATACACCCAGGGGGCACTCTATCTCAACGGGATCGAACGCGATGACCGCGTCGTGATCGTGGATGACATGATCTCAACCGGCGGCACCATGATTGCCCTCATCCACGCCGTACAGCAAGCCGGCGCGCAAATCATGGACATCATTTGTGTCGGCGAAAAGCCCGTCTATGGCGGCGTGCAGCGTATTCTGGATGAGACCGGATTCTCCGTCAAGACCCTGGTCAAGATTGATGTGTCAGGTGAACGCTCCCGCCTATATGTCTGATACTTACTGCGAAACGCAGTTCTTCCCAGCCGCCTTGGCGCGATACAGCGCTTCATCCGACAGGCGAATCACCATCTGGGCATCACGGTCATCCTCAGGATAAGCTGCCACACCAATCGAAATGGTGATATGGTGGCTGCCCTTGTCTCCTTGAAATTCATACGCTTCCACAGCCCGGCGGAAATCCTCCGCTCGCGAGTAAGCGGTATCCTTGGCAATATCCACCATCACGATCATGAATTCTTCACCGCCCATGCGGATGATGTAATCATCATCCCGTGACATAGTCTTGCACAACTGCGCCAATTGCATCAGCACCAGGTCACCCTCGGCATGGCCGTACTGGTCATTCAGCTGTTTGAAACCGTCAATATCATACATGAGAAAGCAGATCGTATATTGCTTGCGGCGGGCGCGTGCAATGTCGGTCGGCAAAGTTTCCATCAGAAAGCGCCGGTTATACAGATTGGTTAAGGGGTCACGGATCACCTGCTGTTTTAGCTCCGCCTGCAGCGCTTCGATTTCTGTTAATTGCACCTGCAACTGCTGGTTGGTCTCTACCAACAACTGTTCTGCATTTGCCAGGTCTGTGATCTCATTCCATGTCACCAGCCAGCCGTTAGCCTTCCCTGCGGCTACCGCGAGCGGTTTAATGCGCATGGCATAGGTACGGCCTTCACCATCCTGCAATGTTTGCTGTCCAGATTGTGACAAAACCTGCGGCCATTGTCCCTGCAATAGCTGCCACTTATTCAATAAGGGCTCAATAGGTTTGCCTATGGCAGTATCGCGCTCACATTGCAGCAATTTTTCTGCACTGGCATTCATCTCCACCAAACGAAATTGATGATCAATGACCAGCATACCTTCCTGCATGGTGTCAAAAACAACCTGTTTTGCCACCGGCACGATATCGAACATCGACAACCGCAGCAGCCCCAGCGTATAAAACACCCCCAGAATGGTGAACACCATCGGGATCAGGTCCAACCCGGGCAGCGGCGATAAACCCAACACACCCAGCAAACCAACCGCCGGTGCGATCAGTGAACCCAGCATGATCAACAGCGACTGCCGCCGGTAGATGCCATGTTGGCGGAAATAACCGATCAACATAAATATATACCCGGCAATGACCATGGCAAAAAAGTAAATGAGCCCCACATAATACCAGGGGCCGCCTTCGAAAATATCTGTGGCGCATGGCACGCGTTTCCCGCCAAAAAACACGTCATGATAGTGGTCTGTCCACAACAGGATCACGGTCATGGCGGGGATCAGGTAGAGCAGCGGTAAAGTTCTGCGGTTGAGCCAGCGGTCCAGCTGGTTGAAACGCGCCGCAAACACCAAAAATGTCGTGGGAGCAATCACCACCCCCAGATAAGTGGCATCCAACCAGAAAAATTCCGCCGGGTTGTTCGGAAACAGCCAGTGCAGGGCATAGGTGAATGCCCAAAATGCCGTGGCTGCCATCATCACCATCAAAGCACGCGCTGAAGGTGCTTCACGGCGGCGCCATGCCAGTACAATAAACACCACACAGGTGCTGGCAGAAAGCAGCAGTCCGGATGCGTAAAGT
>DSBE01000149.1 GCA_011053085.1 Chloroflexota bacterium | reverse complement strand
GCCGAAATGGCTTTGGCGGCGTTACTGGCGATCGGCCGAAAGATCGTCTCTTCCAATGAGACCATGCACAACAACCAGTGGGAAAAATCGGTCGGTTTCGGTTTGTCGGGCATTACGGTTGCTGTGATAGGTTACGGGCGTATCGGGCGGCGATTTGCGGATCATTTACGTTATTTTGGCGTAAATATCCTGGTTGTGGATCCATTTATTACCCTCGATTTATTGTCTCAAGGCGAAACTCAGGTAGATTTACAAGAAGCTCTGGCAAAGGCGGACGTGGTTTCATTGCATGTTTCAGGCAGCGAAGAGCTCTTGAGCGAAGATGTGTTTCAGGCCATGAAGCCAGGAATGGTCTTGTTGAATAGTTCCCGCGGGGCGGTCATCAATGAGAAAGCTTTGATGGCAGCGCTTGATCAAGGTATCGTATCGGATGCCTGGCTGGATGTTTTCTGGGAAGAACCTTACCAGGGGCCGCTCACCGCGTATAAACAGGTACTGTTGACACCACATACGAGTACCTATTCACGACAGTGCCGGCTGGCGATGGAAACCGAAGCGGTTACAAATTTACTACGTGATTTGGAGTCACTATGATGGATTTGGAATTTTACCTGTCGTTGGCGATCAGGGCAGGCGGGGATGCAAGAAACTACTTGCGTGAGTCCATGCAAAACATCGAAGTTAATGAACTTTCTGGCAAGGACACCAAAATTGAGGCAGACCGGCAAAGTGAATCCGTTATTGTTGATATCTTGCAGGCTAATTCTGATTTTCCCATTCTGACAGAAGAAGGGGGAATGATCGGCAGAAAAGATAGAAAAGGGTATCTATGGGTGGTTGACCCGTTGGATGGAACCCTGAATTACCTGCGGGGGATTCCCTTCGCCTGTGTTTCGATTGGCTTGTGGGTGCAAGATGAGCCTGTTTTGGGTGTTGTGTATGACGTTTTTCGAGAGGAATTGTACGCGGGTGTGTGTGGTGAAGGAACCTGGATGAATGGGCAACCTGTAACCGTTGCTCAAACCAGCCAAGCAAATCAGGCGATCATGGCGACCGGATTTCCTTCTTTTCGTTCTTATGAAGGAGACAGTTTACGTGGATTTATCGAACAGGTGCAAACTTTCAAAAAGGTGCGTTTGTTCGGTGCAGCAGCGCTTTCACTGGCGTATTGTGCTGTTGGTAGAGTGGATGCGTATGCTGAGGAAGATATAATGTTCTGGGATGTGGCGGCCGGCATTGCGCTGGTAAAAGCGGCGGGCGGACTTGTGCGTTACGAAAAGTCTGACAGGGTTGAGTGGGGGATGAATGTGCTTTGCGCTGCCAATGCTGGTTTGGTGGAAGACCGGTCGTTGTAATGGATTCAAATCCGTTCAAAACAGTCTGGGGAAAACGTCATCGGATAATGCCTTACGTAAAACGCCAATGCAGGATTGGTGAACGCTGGCTGGCGCACTACTTGAAGATCGTTTTGCATAAGAATGAGAAAGAACTGCTGGCACTCCACAATCGATACCTGGGTGAACGGTGTTTTATTATCGGCAACGGCCCCAGCCTGACATGGACTGACCTGGATCGGTTGATACCAGAATATTCTTTCGCCTCGAACAAGATCTACCTCAGCTATGAATTTACGCACTTTCGACCTTCATTTTACACAGTGATCGACAGCTATGTGTTTGACCATAACCGAAAAGAGATTGACCAGATTCAATCAAAAAAACTGTTCCCCAGTTATTTTGAAGAAAAAATGGACGGAAAGGGCGCTGTTTTCTTTCGGTCAGCCGGGCAAAATTTGGGCGGATTTGGTGCTGAACCGGTTTTTGGCAAGCAAATTTACGGAGGATACTCAGTAGTTTTTACGCAGTTGCAGCTTGCCTGGTATCTGGGTTTTCGCAAGCTTTATTTAATCGGGATGGACCATACCTGGCATCTGCCAACTGATGAAAAGCCTGAACAAGACGGATATTACCAGGTGCTGGTCGGAGGCGGGGAAGTGAATCATTTTCATCCAAATTATCGTAAACCGGGAGAAAAATGGACCTTGCCACAACCAAAGGAGCAAGAAATTGCGTATAGGCATGCGAGAGCATATATAGAAGCGCATGGTGGCATCATCCAGAATACGACCAGAGGGGGTAAGTTGGAAGTGTTTGACCGCGTTAATTTCGACTCCTTGTTTGAGGTGTGATGGAGACCGTTTCGGTTATCATTCCTGTTTATAACCGTGCTGGTTGCATCCAACGCTGTTTGGAAAGTGTTTTTGCCCAAACCTATCCTGCCATTGAGGTGATTGTGATCGATGATGGTTCCACTGACGAACTCGAGACAGTGTTATCTCCGTTGATGTCGAAGATTAAGTTTGTCAGACAGGACAACCAGGGACAAGGGGCTGCGCGTAATGCTGGCGCGAGGATAGCCAGCGGACGCTACCTTGCGTTTTTGGATTCTGACGATTGGTGGGCTGCGGAAAAAATATTTCAGCAGATGGCATCTATTAAAAAAAGTGGCTGTGTGTGGAGTCACATGAAAACCCTGGTGGTTAGCTCAGAGGTTGGAGAGTCGGCGATTGAAAAAGGTTACTTTGGTGATTGGTATCGCGGCCAGCGGTCAGGTATGATAACGCAAGAATTGCTGCAAACCAATTTTATTTGCACCTCTTCGGTATTGATCGAGAAAATGGTTTTTATAAATAGCGGTGGCTTTTGTGTAAATCGATCTTTGCAACGGTTTGAAGACTAT
>DSBE01000062.1 GCA_011053085.1 Chloroflexota bacterium | reverse complement strand
GCTTTCTCCCCAAAGCGATAGCTGCCGGCTATCACTTCCATCACCCGGAAGATGAAATTTCATCCGAAGTTCAAGGAATGATTAACTCCCTTGGCATTGAAGGCGCGATTCAGAAGATCAGCGGTATTTCGCCCAACGAGACCCTTGGCCAACGGGTCTTGCAGGCTTATAACGACTAAACAATGTCCTTCTGATGAGTGATAGTATAATTTCATCTGGTATGATGGGTGGCAGGAAAGAAACGTTTGTTATGGTGTAACAGAGTTATGAATAAATTCTCCAAAGAGTTATTGTCATTGGCTGTAATTGTTTTCACCGCAGTCGCACTATCTGCCCCCTTGGATGTGCGGTCTGTATTTGCTTTAGATTATGGACCGCAACAGGTAATCAATGCTGTGAACGAAATTCGTTCACAATATGATTTGCCGCCGTATGATGTGAGCCAAACTTTGATGGATATTGCACAGCAGCAAGCCAATTACATGGCTGAGATTGGGCGATTGACCCATGATAGGCCTGATGGTTCGGGTGTGCCGACCACAGCTGAAAATATCGCTTATGGGCCTGTCAATCTAGCGATTGCATCCTGGATCGACGACCAGTTACATTTTGACACACTTACGGGCTGGTCAACAGGACAGGTGGGTGTGGGCATTGCCGAAGGGGATGAAGGGTTGGTGTATATCAGCCTTAATTTGAACCGTTATGGCGATTCGGTGTTCAACGCTATACCCTATACCTTGCAACCGGGTGTTACCCCCCAGCCGGTTCCCACCCCGGCGCCGGTGACTGTTGTTACATCTGCCGATGCAACAACAGATAATGATCGAAGTGATGCAGAAGTAGAACAGCGAGCGGAAGTTGCTTACGTTCTGCCTGAAGATGAACGCAGAGAAAATTATCCCGTGGTATCTGATAAACCTGTTTTATTGATAATGCCTGAACAACAAGGTCAGGCTTCAGAAAGCGACAATCGCAGTGAAACCACCGCTTACATCCTGGTTGGTGTGGGCGTGTTGGGTGTGATTGTTTCATTCATAGGGCTGATATATGCTTTGCGCATGATGAGAGCCAATCGAAAGTCCATCACCGAGTCGGAGGTGGTTATCGAACCCGCCGATAAACCGAAAATGAGAAAATCTAAGCCAAGTGACACCAGCAGTTCACAGGAAATTCCCCAAGAAGCACAGGAAGAATAATCAATCTTCCCAATGAAAAAGCCTTTCGGCATTTTGGGCGGTTTGTTTATCCACGAATTCAATCGGCAGTTGCTTTAACTCCGCGATCTTGGCCGCGATCAGAGGAATATACGACGGCTCGTTGCGCTGCCCTCGATGGGGGTGCGGGGCGAGGAAGGGTGCATCTGTTTCGATAGCGATGGATTCGAGGGGTAATTCGGCAACGATTTCCTGACGGTTTTTTGCATTTTTGAAGGTTACTGGACCCCCGACGCCTATGAGAAAGTGATGTTCTATAGCTATCTCAGCTTCCTTCAATGAGCCCGGGAATGCATGCAGGATGCCGGGAGTGAAAGCCTGAGGCTGGCGATCGATTACTAATTGCTTCTGCCATTGAAATAACATATCAAGAGTATTGGCAATGGATTCGCGGATGTGGACGATGACGGGCAGACCCAGCTCTCTGGCTAATTGCAACTGACTGGCAAAGGCTTCTCTTTGCATTTGAGGGGCAACATGATCGCGGTAATAATCCAATCCGATCTCGCCAATCGCACGCACTTTGTTGCTTTGGGTCGAGAGATCTCGTAAGTTTTCATAGGTATCAATGTCCCATTGATCGGCATCGTTGGGATGGATGCCAATAGCGGCATAACATGTTTCGTTAGCTTCTGCTATCTGGATGGCTTTGCTACAGGCAGGCAGATCTATGCCGGGAATCATGACTCGTCCAACACCCTGTGCATTGGCACGGGCGATGACTTCTGCAAGGTCGTTGTCGAAGCTTTGGTAGTTGAGGTGGCAATGTGTATCAGTAAACATAGAGTTAAAATAAGCAGGAACAGTTGAGCACTATTCCTGCTGTCTTTTTGTCAAATACTAGTCGATCCCGGCAATCTTCAATCCATCTTGCAGAATTGCCTGCACTTTATCTTCATGCAGAGTTTCGGTATAAACACGGATTACGGGTTCGGTGCCAGAGAAACGAATCAGCATCCAGCCGCCATCCTCTAAATTAAACTTGAAACCGTCGGTTGTATCCAGGTCGATTACTTTTAACCCACCAACGGTCGTAGGATTGGCATTGCGAATGCGGTCCTTCTTTTCTTCGGAATCGCCGGTGAAGCGCGTATCAATGCGATCATAGTAATGCGCACCTACCAGGCCATAGAGCTTGTCAATGAGCTGTGATGGCTTGAGGTTGGTCTTCACCATCAGGTCAAGGAAGTACAGACCGGCAAGAATGCCGTCGCGCTCAGGCACATTGCCTCGGAAGGCGTAGCCGCCAGACTCCTCACCACCGATGATGGCATTTGTCTCTGTGAATTTTGGGGCGACGTATTTGAAGCCCACGCCGGTTTCATAGATGGGTACATCATAGATTTTGGCAAGTTTGATCAACATGTTGGTGGTGGACAGTGTTTTTACAATTGGGCCGCGTTCACCGCGCACTTCTAACAAGTAATACGCCAGCAGTGCATAGGCCTGTAACTGGTTGATGAAAATGCCATTTTCATCACCAAACCCGACACGGTCGGCATCGCCGTCATTGATTATCAACACGTC
>DSBE01000179.1 GCA_011053085.1 Chloroflexota bacterium | reverse complement strand
GTGGCGGGTGAGGCAGGTGTGCCGTTCTTCTCGCTTTCAGGTTCTGAATTTGTGGAAATGTTCGTGGGTGTGGGTGCCAGCCGTGTGCGAGACCTGTTCGACCAGGCGCGGCGCCATTCGCCCTGTATCGTGTTTGTGGATGAGATCGATGCAGTTGGCCGCCAGCGTGGTGCAGGCCTGGGCGGCAGCCATGATGAGCGTGAGCAGACCCTCAACCAGATTCTGGTGGAGATGGACGGGTTTGATACTGATACCAATATCATCATCATGGCCGCCACCAACCGTCCCGATATCCTTGATCCGGCACTGCTGCGCCCCGGGCGGTTTGACCGCCGTGTGGTACTCGACCGGCCTGACTTGAACGGCCGCAAAGCCATTCTGGAAGTGCATATCAAGGGCAAACCTTTGGGCGCGGATGTTGACCTGATGGTGATTGCGCGCCAGACCCCCGGTTTTGTCGGCGCTGATATTGAAAACCTGGTCAATGAAGCTGCCATTCTGGCGGCGCGCCGCGGCAAACGCGTCATTGAAATGTCTGAGTTCCAGGAATCTATTGAACGCGTAATTGCTGGCCCTGAGCGCAAATCGCGCTTGATCAGTGATGAAGAAAAACGTATCATTGCCTACCACGAAGCTGGCCATGCGGTGGTGATGCATGCCATCCCCGAAGCCGACCCGGTGCAGAAGATCACTATCGTGGCGCGCGGCATGGCGGAAGGCTATACCCTGTCGCTGCCGGCTGATGACCGCCGCCTGACTTCCAAGCGCAAACTGGAGGCAGAGCTGGTGGGGCTGTTGGGCGGTCGCGCTGCCGAAACCCTGGTGTTTGATGACATCACTGCCGGTGCCTCTAACGATATCGAGCGTGTGACCCAGATTGCGCGCCAGATGGTCACACGGCTGGGTATGAGCGAAAAACTCGGCCCGCGTGTATATGGCCAAAAAGAAGAGATGATCTTCTTAGGGCGTGAAATTTCAGAACAGCGCGATTATTCAGAATCGGTTGCGCAAGAAATTGACGAAGAAGTTTTTCACCTGGTAGACGCTGCTTTTGACCGCGCCATGACCATTCTGCGCCAATACCAGGACAAACTGGAAGCGGTTGCGCATGCCTTGCTGGAGCAAGAGACGCTGAGCGCCAAAGAGTTCAATGATATCTTCCCGTCACCGGTTGAAAAACGCACCGGAACACCTCTCTTGACAACTGCCGCTTGATAGATAGTTTATAGAGATACATGCAACCAGCCTGTGAAACCAACAGGCTGGTTTTTCTTAACGAGATTCTTAATTTGCGCAGGCTTGTGTGAAGGGGTTGGGGCGTTATAATCACAGCAGAATCATTCTTGTTAAGGCTGTCCCAGATGCTACCTTTTTTCTCGAAGACATTGCGCAGATGGATAATGCCGCCGGGTGCTGATAAAGACACCCAGGGGTTGGAATTTTGGCGCTATGAGTTCTTCTTCATGATTTGCCGGCTGTTCTTTTTGGGCGGAATTTTTCTGTATGTGATCTCGATCTCCTCGTATCTGCGTGAAGGCGCAGAACAGATGGTTTTCCCGATCAGCGTTCTCACTGCCATTCTTTTCATGATGATTTTCTAGCGCAAATTGCCTGTCCGCATCCGCCGTCATGGCATCATTGTGGTGTTTATTCAAGGAGAAGCGGTCAGAAAGAATGTAGAAGTTGAACCGCTGCCGCAAAACAGCGGTGGTCTGAATGTGATGGCAGATGCCCAACGTTTTAAGCAGATCATGAACAATTTGCTCAACAACGCGGTGAAATTCACTCCGCCGGGAGGTCACTTTGGCATCCATGTTGATCAAACTGGTGATGCAATAATGATTGATGTCTGGGATACCGGTATTGGTATCCCAGAGAAGGATATTCCCTTTATATTTACTCCCTTCTTTCAAGCGGAAAACCGCAGCGGGGAAGATGTGGAAGGCACCGGGTTAGGGTTGTCTCTGGTCAAACAACTGGTGGAAGCGCATGGCTGGCAGGTGACGGTGGAAAGTGTGCTTGATCGAGGCTCGACCTTCACCATCCATATTCCTTTGAGCGCGCTGACGACTGAAGAACCAGCTGCTGTGTATTATTAGGATACCTGAGTGGTTGTCAGTCTAACGGCTGGGTCAAGCTCCATTCACGCAGCTCGCGCCGCAGCAATTTACCCAGGGCGGAACGCGGCAGTTTTTCGCAAAAATGGATAGCTAACGGCTGTTTGTAGGCCGCCAGTCGCTGGTTGCACCATGCCTGTACGTCAGCAACGGTGATACTCCTGCCCTTCTCTACCACCAGCCAGGCAACTACCTTTTCGCCGAGGACATTCTCCGGGACGCTGACCACTCCGGCTTCATAAATGTCGGGATGCAGCCCGAGCACGGTCTCGATCTCGTTGGGCCACACCTGGTAGCCGCTGACTTTGATCAAGTCTTTTTTGCGGTCGACGATGGCGAAGTAACCATCTGCATCCATGCGCGCGATATCACCAGTTGCCAGCCAGCCGCCGTTCAAAACCAGGTTGGTTTCCTCCTCGCGGTTCAAATAGCCGCGCATGAGCTGCGGGCTGCGGATGAGCATCTCGCCCTGTTCGCCCAATGGCATCTCCGTGCGGCCATCATTCACGTCCACGATCCTGACATCTACGCCCGGCAGCGGCAGGCCGATGGTGCCGGGGCGGATATCGCCCTGTACAGGGTTGCAATGGGTGGCGGTCGGCGCTTCGGACAGGCCATAGCCTTCGAC
>DSBE01000358.1 GCA_011053085.1 Chloroflexota bacterium | reverse complement strand
GAGATGAAGTCACCTACCGAAAACATTGGTATATTCTTCTCAAGCATGCCAAAATTCCGGTTTTGATTGGCTTTCTCCTGTTGATTTCAGCCCTCATCCCGCTTTTCACCAACCTCTACTACCTTGCACCGATAATTTTCTGGATTTTTGGTTTTCTGTTTTTTGCGAATTTCCTGGTTTTCCTCTACATTTTTTTGGACTGGCAAAATGATCGATATGTGTTGAACAACCGCCAGATCATGGACCTTGACAAAAAGCCGTTCGGCAAAGAAAACCGCCGTACCGCCCCGCTTAACACAATTCAGTCAGTTGAATACAAACGGGAAGGCATAGCCGGCATCATTCTAAATTACGGCACTGTCTATATCCGCGTAGGTGACACCCGCTTCACCTTCGATGATGTGCCGCGTCCCTATGATGTTCAGCAAGAAGTAACTGAACGCCAGCAAACGGCCAAAGAGAGGGAGTCTCGCGAGAAGAGCAAGAACGAGCGCGAAGTGATCCTGGATTGGATTGAGATCTATCACCACGTGGCTCACAAAAATGGCACGGCTGACCCACGAGATACCAGCCAAAAACCGCAGGTCGACAATCCGCTCAATACTGATTACAATTAAGCCTATCAACAAAGGAAAGCAGCTATGCCAGTATTAGATATTGTAACTGTTCCTGCAAAGGTTCTCAGAACCAAAGCAGATACCGTAAAAAAAGTAGATGACCGCATCAAACAACTGATCGACAACATGGTCGAAACCATGCGTGAAGCGCCCGGTGTTGGCCTTGCCGCCCCGCAAGTGGGAGAACTGGTACGTGTTGTCGTGTTAGAGTGGGGCGATGACGAGGATGAAGAAGCGCCTAAAAAGCTCTATGCGATCGTCAATCCCCAGATTGTCAAAAAATCCAACGAAACTGTGCTGGGCATTGAAGGTTGTCTCTCCATTCCAAAATTTGTCGGCGAGGTCGAACGTGCAGAAACTATCACGGTGAAAGGTTTGAACCGCAATGGTCAGCCTATAAAAATCAATGCCACCGGCTGGCTGGCAAGGATCTTCCAGCACGAAATTGATCACCTTGACGGTATCCTGTTCACTGATCGCGCAACCGCCTTGACTTTGCTGCAGGATAACGAGAATCCAGAAGAAATCGAAGCACAGGCGATTGTTACATCCAAATCACAGCCAACAGACAGCAGCATAGATAGTTGATGGTATGCATCTGAAGTACCTTGCCTTAAAAAATTTCCGCCTGTTCGCTGACCTTGAGCTGCAAATTCCTGACCGGGTGATCCTCATCACCGGCGCGAATGCACAAGGGAAAACCACGATATTGGAGGCCATTTACTACCTGGCGACATTTTCTTCGTTTCATGCCAGTAGCGACCGCCAATTGATCCAATTTTCGCAGCGTGAACAGCAGCATCCGGCAGAAATTCATGCAATCTTTGAGAGCAACAAAAATCATCACATCGACGTCATCTTGCTGCTCGATTCAGACATCAACAACGTGCCCCGCTTCCGAAAAGCGGTAAAAATAGATGCACAGGCTACCCCGATCACAGAAGCCATCGGCAGATTTAACGCGGTGTTGTTTCTTCCTGAAATGACCCAGATCATTGATTCCTCCCCTGAATACCGCCGTAAATATATCAATCTGGTGATTGCCCAATCCAACGCCCATTATCTGCAGGTACTGAGTGAGTACAACGCGGCCATTCAACAACGCAACGCCCTGCTAAAAATGATTTTCGAACGCAAAGCCAAAACTGATACGCTGGAAGTATGGGACAGTAAAATCGTCAAAACCGGCGCTTATCTGATAAAAACGCGCAGCGAAGTCTTGCAGCAATTAGAGATCGAAAGCCACACCATCCATTACCAGATGTCTAACCAACATGAGAGCCTCGCCATCCGCTATGCGCCTTCCTTCAATCCTTCTTCGTCTCTGAACAATGGACAATCAGAACTGCAACTGGTCACAGAAGATGGTAGCGAGTTCTTGGCGTTTGACCATCTGTCACTGGAAGAGATGGAAACCGCTTATCAGGATGCCCTCTGGCAATCCCGGCGGACTGATATCCAGCGCGGCGTCACCACCATCGGGCCGCATCGCGACGATATTCGTTTCCTGAGCAACAACACTGATTTGGGGTATTATGGCTCACGTGGTCAGATTCGCACCGCCCTCATCTCGCTGAAAATGGCGGAGGCGGTCTGGTTAGAACAGGCAACCGGCAGCAAACCGGTATTATTGTTCGATGAAGTACTGGCTGAGTTAGACAATGACCGGCGTGCCGATTTTCTCAAGCAATTGATTGCAGGACATCAGGTTTTCTTGACCACGACAGACGCCAATCTGTTTCCAGATGCCTACCAGGAAAAATACGAGACCTGGCATATCACCGGCGGAATTGTTCGCCAGAATCATTAATTGGCGGATTCACCGCAAAGGCCGCTTCGAAGGTATCCCTACCCTGCGCGGATACTGCCCTGGTGTGGAGGCTATCTTCTCAATCTCGATCAAATACCGTTCTTCCACCACCCCTGGCAGGGTGACTTGATGAACAAACCTGACCTTGCCTCCCAGAAGATGAATCGCATTCTGAGCGGTGTGGGTTTCGGCAGGCCCCTTTTCACCTTTTTGCGCCACCATGATGCCGCCCCGCTTCACAAAAGGCAGCAGATATTCACTCAAGATCGACAATTCTGCCACAGCGCGGGCAATCGCTATATCATATTTTTCTCGATGG
>DSBE01000136.1 GCA_011053085.1 Chloroflexota bacterium | reverse complement strand
TAAATAACAAAAGGATAATTTCTTCACCAAATAGAAAAGCTACCAAAACCCCGAATACACCGGCGACAGAGATCAGCCTAAGTGAATGATTCAAGACCTTGGAAGCGCCTGCATGATCCTTCTGTGAAAAAAGATCCGAGAGATAAGGAAAATATACTTTGCGAAAAGCATCGTACAAAGATTCCAGGCTTTCAGGGATTTTCCGGGCAATTTCATAAATAGCAATCTCTGCCGGCCCGAGAAAGCCGCCGATGATAAAGGTATCAGCGCGCATAAAAACAAACGACAGAATGTAATTTAGGAACAAAGGGAATGAGAACTTCAGAATCGCCCACAAAAGTCGCAGATTCATTCTGAATTGCACCTTGATTTTGGTCATAGAAACAGCCAAAAGAATTGAGATGATCAATCCCCCCAGCCTGGCCCAGATGCGACCAACCAGTCCCAGGTCCTGCCAGCCAACCAGCACGATAATCAGCGCCAGACTCACAATGGACAACACCACGGTGCTGATACCGATCCATTTAAAATCAAAAACTCCGCCGAACACAGAGTCAATCAGCCGGAAAATGCTTTCAAAAAATACCAAAAAGGGAATATACGTAATAATACTGGTATAAACTGTTTGTCCAAACAATGTGAACAAGGTGTCTTGCAGCAACAAAGCGGCACCGCTGAACAACAAAATCATGAGCAAACGAAAGGTAACAACGGTGTTAATAATTTCCTGTTGTTTAAGAGCGTCTTTGCTGTCCGCGAGAAACTTCGTCAACGAAAGTTCAACCCCCAGACTACTGATTCCCACGATGAAACCTGCAATCAATTGCAGGATGACAAATGCGCCCAATTCATCTTTTGTCAGCCAACGACTGGTCAGGATGAAACCTACCAGGCCAAACACAGTCATGGTAACAGAACCAACCCCCGTTGAGAATATCCCGTTCAGCATCCCGGCAAGCACAGGCTTTTTGGTGATTTGAGAAGGCATCCTATTTAGCCCCAGATTTGGTGATAATGGCGGGAATGGTCAAAACCAAAATTTTTAGATTCATCGCTAACGATTGATTGCGAATGTACCTGATATCCAGGCGCAATTGTTCCTCAAAACTCGATTTCCCTCGCCTGACTACCTGCCAGAGCCCGGTGATGCCGGGCAAGGCATCCATTCGTTCGCTCTGCCACAGATTATATAAATCAGCCTCATATACCGGCACTGGACGGGGACCTATGATACTCATCTCACCCTTCAAGACATTGATCAGTTGCGGTAATTCATCAATACTGGTTCGCCGGATAATCTTCCCTATTTTGGTAATGCGCGGGTCATCGACAATTTTATTGCCATTTTCGAGGTCCAAAGTTCCATTGGCATAAGCTTCAATGTGTGACGCATGATAACCATCATCCGCATCTTCCACCATCGAGCGGAATTTGTACATATGGAAAATTTTCCCGTAACGCCCCACACGCTTTTGAGAATAAATGGCCTTGCCGGGGCTGTCAATTCTTATCAGGATGGCGGTTATCAAGAGAATTGGACTCAATACCAACAAGGCGGTAATGGCAATCAAAAGATCTATGACCCGTTTCGACCAATGCGAATCATAAACCTTCGCATTGGCAATCTGTTCAGGGCCAACGCGCGAAGACAACTTATCCATGTCCAGCCAGGTAGAAATCCAATCAACCATTAATGGCTCACTTTTTTAAAAACAATAATAGCACCGAAGCGCGATTATTGTAACATGCTGTATTTAAAATTGTTTACATCAGAGGGTAAGTTTTCTCAATGTCCGACAGGCGAATGTGCGATGATTATGTCATCCAGGTAAAGTGATGACGGATTAGGTTGAATGTCATCTGAATAGTGATTCACGCTCCAATGCAAGGTGCCATCAGAAAGCACGGTCGGGTATCCACTGACATCGAACATTTTCACACCATCCTGCCACACGATCACACGGCCGTCAACCTTATCGCGGTCATAATACGTTTCGATATGAAACCATCGATCAGTGGGCAATTTCACGCCCTGATCCCAGCAAACCTTGTCGGCTTCCCTGTCGGGTAAATAACATAGTCCTAAAGTCTGCTTGCTGCCTGCACCAAGATTAAAGACGGGGCGGCTGTAGTCGGAGTTACCATTGTAGGTCGATTTCCATTGCATGATATTCCACCAATGCTGAACAACAGTGTTAGCGGGGATATAATACCAGGCAGAATAATAAGCTGCGTCTGGCAGTGTGTTCCAATAAAACAGATACGCTGCTTGTGACGTCTTGCTGGATGTATCGATGGTGAATTTCACCGCATAGTCACCACTACGGACAATGCTGGTCTGCACTTCATACTTCGGTGTTGTACCCTGTTGAATCCAATCGCCATGTCCTGAATATTCTGAAATGTTACCGGTTTCAAAACCGGCGCTCCAAAAAATACCTTGGACGGGTTGTTCTGTTGGCGTGTTGGTCTTGGTCGGCACAGGTGTGTTGGTACTGGTTAGTGCCGGGGTGCTTGTCATAGTCGCCACAGCTGTATTTGTTAAAGTTGGCACCGGGGTGTTTGTTTTGGTTGGCACAGGCGTATTGGTCTTGGTTGGTCTGCGATTTGAGTCCTTAACTACCCGGTCTTCACGAAAACGATGATCACCAACGATGGATCCTTCTGCCGAAGATGTGGAGTCGATTGTAGAGGAGGAGCCAGCGAAGGCGCTGTCAGAGCCAACCAAAGCCAAGGTGGGTGTTGCTT
>DSBE01000018.1 GCA_011053085.1 Chloroflexota bacterium | reverse complement strand
CCGCCGAAACGCACGGCATTGCCGTAGATGCGCGCATCTCCTCGTAGATTAACGATGCCGCCGAAAGAAGTCAGATCGCCGGTGATGGTGCCCTCTACAGTCAGTGTGCCGCCGGCGATGACCACGTCACCTCTGACTTCGCTGTCTTTTTCAAGCAGAGCGGTACCGCCAAAGACGACCAGATCACCTTGCAGGCTTTCACCTTCTCCCAACACATAGCTGCTGCCAAAGACCACATGACCGGGATCGTCACCATCGGAGGCATACACGGAGGGTGTGACGGCAAAACTGATGATCAATGTCAGCAGAAATGCCAATAAGAATTTTTTTCGGGTTTTCATAGGACAGTTTCCTTTTGAAGGGTAAGTTTCCATATAGAGACCAGCCATAACAAAGTCAATGTGAGCATGGCACTGGCAGCAGTGAGCAGGAAGGGGATCAACAATACAGTCGGAAGGAAGCCCGTGACTGTTGAAATGATGGCTTTCAAACTTTCCCACAGGAAGAGCATCTGCGCACTGGCATTGGCGGTATCTTTAATGATCGTTTCAAGGGAATTGGTGCTGTAATAGGTCACGGCAAAGATGAGCGCGGCTGACAGCAGACTGACCAGTAGAATGGTGATAAAACGGCGTACCTGCTTTTGCTGTTCTGCTTCTTTGCGTTTTTCAATACTATGCGCGAAGCGAGCGCTGAATCCTGGGGCAGGTGCGGCCATTGGCAGAGGTTTATTAAGCATTCTGGATGCTTTCTGCCATTGCAGCGAGAGCTTGCGGCAGGATTCACAGGTGGCGATATGTCTGGCTAATTCCTCTCGCTCCTCAGAGGTGAGTGCTTCTGGGGTCAGAATCATTTGTTCAAATTTTTTGTGGTTCATAGGTTTCCCTTTCATGGAGTTCATATTCTTCTCGCCGCGTCTCCATTTTTTCAGCCAATTCTTTTCTCGCACGGAACAGGCGGCTCTTTACGGCGCTGACCGAAAGAGAAAGCGTATCTGCGATCTCTTTTTCCGACATCTGGTGCCAGTAACGCAGCACCAGTGCGGCGCGGTCGGTGGGTTTTAAGGTGTTGATCAGTTCTTCCATTTGACTACTTTGTTCATTATTACTATATACGTGCTCCGGTGTCGGAGAGTTGCTGCCGAATGTTTCTTCAAAGGGTTCATCAATGGCGATGAGGGTCATGCGGCGCTTGCGCTGCTGGTCGATGCAGTAATGTGAGGCGATCGACAACAGCCAGGTTTGAAATGAGCGTGACGGGTCATAGCGGTGCAAATTGCGATATGCCCGCCAAAATGATTCCTGGGCGGCATCCTCTGCCTCATGGCGGTTGCCCAGCATGCGGTAGCACAGGTTATAGACACCGTTTTGGTAATGATCTACCAGCCGGCAGAATGATTCTTCCTTCCCTTGCATGGCTTCATCGAGCCATTGCTGCAGTTCGTGTTCCACGTTTTCTCCTGACGTCGTTCTATCCTTAAATACGTAATACAACAGACGGGGTTGCAAGACCCTGTTTCTTCCTTCACTCTCTATTTTAACCCAAAAAGCCAATGACAAACATCATCATTGGCTCCTCTAATTTCCTTATGGGGAGAAGATTTAGAAGAAGGGCAGCACTACCTTGCCGGTCAGGATCAGGCAGAAAGCCCCCAGAATCACTACCATGACAAAGATCATCACCGCAAGAATGAAGCGCTGGAGCGCATTCATGCCCAGGAAAAGACGTTGCGGGGTTTCATCATCGGCTGCGGCAGCACCGTTGGATTCATCGTAGATACCATAAGTATCGAAGGTTTCTACTTCTTGAAAACCTTGCAGTGCTTCGTCGATCTGCTCTTCTTCAGAGAAGAGGAACGGCGTGCCTTCACCAGCCTCTTTGTCATCGTCGGGTTCGTCATTAAAGAATTGACTGCGTAATGGATCGGAATAATCTTCGCTCATATCTGCTTCCTTTGGGAAGTTCTCTGGTCTTTATTTGTGATTGTTCTGACGCAGGCTGATCTCACCCGCTGTGCAATGAATCATGGTTCCATCTGTTTGTTGGAGCATGAGGCTGCCTTGCTGCGAAATCCCCATGCATTGGCCGGAAAGTATGGATTGATCTTCACTGTTAATTATATTAACCCATTCTCCTATAAACGCCAAATGATTTTGATAGTGGCTACGAAAGGCTGCTTCATTCATATGGGGAAGCCATTGAAAGAAAGACTGCAAGATCGATACCAATAAAGATTCACGCTGAACGGCGAACCCGCAAGCATCCTCAAGCGAGGTGGGAGGATAACGCAGGTTGGTGCCGGTGGGAACTGCTTTGGCACCCACATTGATTCCGATGCCAACGATAGCGCCCTGTAACGCAGGTGGTTGCCAAACGGCTTCAACCAGAATGCCGCAGGCTTTTTTGCCGTTCAACAGGATGTCATTGGGCCATTTGATGGCAGCCTGAATGCCTGCCAATTCCTTGATAGCATCGGTGACCGCTACCGCTGCCACCAGTGTCAACATCTGGGGGTTGTCCAGCACCGACAGGTGGTCACCATGGATGGCGAGGCTGAAGGTAAGGCTGTCGTGCGGGTCGCTGAGCCAGGTGCGCCGCAGCCGGCCGCGGCCGGCGGTTTGTTCTTCTGCCAATAGCAGTGTATTGCCCCGGATTTGTCCCTGCTCGATTAAACGGCTGGCTTCGGTGTTGGTGGAAGCGATGCTGGCATAATATCGCAGCTCATCGATCACCGCTGGAAGCAAGGCTTTGTTG
>DSBE01000140.1 GCA_011053085.1 Chloroflexota bacterium | reverse complement strand
GTTATTCGAAGCTTCCCCCTACACCACCCCCAGCCGCTTCCCCACACTGGCGAACGCTGCCAACCCCTGCTCGAGGTCGTCCATGCTGTGTTCCGCCGAGATCATCACGCGGATGCGCGCCTTCCCCACCGGCACGGTCGGAAAGCCCAGCGCCATGGCGAACACGCCTTCTTCAAACAGTTCACGGCTGAAAGCCCGCGCCAGTTTGGCGTCGCCCAGCATCACGGGAGTGATGGGGGTGACGGAATGGCCGGTGTCGAAGCCCAGCGCCTTCATTTCCTTCTTGAAAAAGTCGGCATTGCTCCACAGGCGTTCGACCAGTTCGGTGGATTCTTCCAGCAGGTCCACGGCCGCCAGGCAGGCTGCCACGTCCGCCGGGGTGGCGGCAGATGAGAACAGGAACGGCCGTCCGCGCTGGCGGAACCATTCAATCAGCCCGGCGTTACCGGCGGCAACGCCGCCCATCACGCCGAAAGCCTTGGAGAAGGTGCCGATCTCGATATCGACCTTGCCATGCAGCCCGAAATGATCGACGATGCCGCGCCCGCCGCGCCCCAGCACGCCTTCGCCGTGCGCGTCATCCACCATCAGCATCAAATCATGACGCTGGGTGACCTCATACAGTTTGTCCAGCGGGGCAATGTCGCCATCCATGCTGAACACGCCGTCGCTGATGACCAGCCCGCGGCGGTAATCTTTCATATGTGCCTTCACCTGCGCTTCCAGGTCGCCGGCATCAGCATGCTTGAAGCGGATGATCTTGGCACCCGACAGGCGGCAGCCGTCGATGATGGAGGCGTGGTTGAGTTCGTCCGAAAAGATCACGTCTTCTTTGCCGACGGTGGCAGGGATCACGGTCAGGTTGGCGCTGAAGCCCGATTGCAGGCTGATGGCGTCTTCCACGCCCTTGAACTGCGCCATGCGCCGCTCCAGTTCCACATGCAGGTCCATGGTGCCGGCGATGGTGCGCACCGCGGCCGGCCCCACCCCGTAGCGGTCGACGGCGTCCTTGGCGGCCTGCACCAGGCGCGGGTGGTTGGCAAGCCCCAGGTAGTTATTGGAGCAGAAATCCAGCACGCGTTTGCCATCCACCGTCAGCCAGGCGCCCTGCGCCGAACCGATGGTGCGGATGGTGTTATACAGCCCGGCCTGCTTGAGTTCATCCAGCTGTTCCTGCACCCAGTTGAGTTTATTTTCCATTGGTGACTCCTTCTTTTAATCGGTGATGCTTCTATTATAAAGCAATGCCGGCGCGCCGCGCGGGTGCAAACGGCGGGTTAAGTTGGTAGAATAAGAGCATGTTATGGCGCATGATACGAACTTCGATCACCCTGAACCGCCTGCTGCTGCTGGCGCTGAGCATGGCGTTGGGCAGCGCGGTGGCTGGTTTTGGCGGTGAACCCATCGACTGGGGCGTATTCGCCAGCGGTTCGCTGCTGTTGATCTCCCTGCACATCGCCATGGGGCTGGTGGGGCAGTTCTTCTACATGGAAAACGACCTGCTGGAGCGCCTGCAGTCGCTGCTCAAGCTCAACCAGGCGCGCAAACCCGGCGAAGAACTGATCCTCGAACGCCCGCGCTACCTGTCGCTGCTGCTGGCGCTGCCCTTCTTCACCCTGTTCGTGTTCCTCTTTCTCCAGTTGATGCAGTCGCGCATGCTTACCCCCGGCGCCCTGCTGTTTCTGCTGATCATCATCCTGCTCGCCATTCTGGAAAACACACCCCCCGCGCGGCTGGCGCGCTCGCCCTACCGCGACCTGGCGGCAGGTTTCGCCAACGTCCTCCTGCCGGCGGTGTTCGCCCTGCTGCTGCAAGGCGGTGAGGCGGTCGGGCTGTTGATGGTATTCGCCATCCCGCTGCTATTCCTGTTCCTGGCGCTGCGCATCACACAGGCGCTGGAGAAATATGAGGAAGACCTGCGCATGGAACGTAGCACCCTGCTGAACGCCATCGGCTGGGAGCGCGGCATGCTGCTGCACAACCTGTTTGTGCTGGTGGCGTTCCTGCTATTGCTGCTGGCGGGCATGTTCACAAGGTTCTCGTGGCGCCTGCTGGCACCCTGCCTGATCGCGCTGCCGTTCGGCTTGCTGCAGGTGTGGCAGATGATAAGCATTGCCAACGGCGCGCCGGTGCGCTGGCGCCTCCTGCGTTTCAGCGCCCATACCACGCTGTACTTAGGCTTCTATCTGACGTTATTCACACTGCTGGTGGTGTGGTGAAAGGCGGGTTGCACACATGGCATCTCTGGTAAGACAGGCGGCGGTATTCCAGGCGCATGAGCATTATGTGATGAGCGTGCGCTTCATGCCCGAAAAGCCCATCCTGGTGACAGCGGGCATGGACAATGCCATCAAATTGTGGGGCGTGCCCAACTGGTCGCTGTTGATGGTACTGCACGGACATGACAACAGCGTCAACGCTGTCGATTTTCCGGCGGACGACAACTACCTGCTGAGCGTATCCAGCGACCGCACCCTGCGCCAGTGGCATGTGCGGCGACGAGAGCAGTTGTGGTCACAGACAGCGCACAAGAAAACCATCAGCACGCTGGCGGTCAACCCGGCGGGGACAATTGCCGCCACCGGCGGATATGACGGCTGGGTGAAGCTGTGGTCAGCGCACAGCGGCGAAGCGCTGGCGCAATTCGACCACATCGGCGCGCATGTCAGCACGCTGTGCTGGCTGCCCGACGGCAAACACCTGCTGGGGGGCGGGTTGGGCGGTGAGGTGTGTGTGTGGGATGTCGAAGAAGGCAGCCT